>JAFOMZ010000116.1 GCA_017421125.1 Solobacterium sp. | reverse complement strand
CACTTTCAGACTGCTTCGTAAAATGTATCCGGATGGTTCTGATCAAACTGTTCGTTTGCCCACATCACAGTGATCAGTTCTTCCGTGTCGGACAGATTGATGATGTTGTGCGTATATCCCGGCAGCATCATCACTGCCTGTATCCTGTCTCCGCTCACTTCGTATTCGCGGACCTCTTCACTGCCGATCCTGCGTTCCTGGATCAGGGCATGACCTTTGACTACAATGAAGAACTCCCATTTTGTATTGTGCCAGTGCTGGCCTTTCGTAATACCGGGTTTTGAAATATTCACCGATACCTGTCCGCCGCTCACTGTTTTCAGCAGTTCCGTAAAGCTTCCCCTGTCATCCGCGTTGGTCTTCAGATCGAAGATCGTCTTTTCTTCCGGCAGATAGGACAGATATGTACTGTACAGCTTCTTGGCAAAGCTTCCCGCAGGGATCTCTGGAACGATCAGGGTGGACGGCTGATCATGGAACTTCTTCAGAAGCTCTACGATCTCACCGAGAGCGACATGGTGTGTCACAGGTACATAGCAGTACTTTCCGTTCTCACACGGAACGGGTTCCGTACCGTCGTATTCACACCTGTGCACCTTTCCTTCCAGCAGGTCCAGCATTTCTTCCACAAGGTCGTCGATATACAGCAGATCCAGTTCTACGGAAGGATCATTGACCGTGATCGGCAGTTCATTGGCAATGTTATTGCAGAAAGTCGCGACTGCGCTGTTATAGTTCGGCCTGCACCATTTGCCGAACAGGTTCGGGAATCTGTACACATATACAGGAGCTCCGGTCTCCTTGGCATAGGAGAAGAACAGTTCTTCTCCGGCAAGCTTGGACTCCCCGTACAGTGAACCGGCAAACCTGCCGCTCAGTGATGCCTGTACGGAGCTCGACAGCATGACCCCTGCTTTGTTTCCTTCCTTCTTCAGGGTATTCAGCAGGGTATCGGAAAAGCCGAAGTTGCCTGTCCTGAATTCCTCCGGATCCTTCGGACGGTTGACGCCTGCCAGATGGAAGACGAAGTCCGCTTCACGGCAGTACCGTTCCAGTTCCTCCGGTGTGGAATCCATGTCATATCCGAAGATCTCATCAATCTTCAAAGATGGCCTGGTCCTGTTTTTGCCCAGGCGGATGTTTTCCAGGTTCGCTGCCAGGTTTTTTCCGACGAATCCCTTTGCGCCGGTGATCAGGATCTTCATCCTGCTTTCTCCATTTCTTTGAGCTGTTCCTTTACATAATCCGTCGTCAGGATCTTTTTCTTTGTGCCTTCCACATCGAGCAGTGTTGTATTGTGGCTTGTATAAGACTCATCAGCCTGTGTATGGACCTGTCCCTGTACAACGAACTTGTCATAGTTCAGGTCCCTGCTGTCTGCCGCAACACGGAAGTAGCCTCCCATGTCTTCGGATCTCAGACGTTCTTCACTCGTCATCAGTGTTTCATACAGCTTCTCGCCGTGTCTGGTGCCGATGATCCTTGTGCCGGTATCACCGAAGAGCTCCTGGACGGCTTTTGCCAGATCACCGATCGTGGAAGCGTCTGCCTTCTGGATAAACAGGTCGCCGGGATTTGCGTGTTCGAACGCAAATTTGACCAGGTCGACCGCTTCATCCAGGTTCATCAGGAAGCGCGTCATGTTCGGGTCTGTGATCGTGATCGGGTTTCCTGCTTTGATCTGGTCGATGAACAGCGGGATGACGGAACCTCTGGAGCACATGACGTTGCCGTATCTCGTACAGCAGATTACCGTGCCGCCGCGTTCCGCTGCGATCCTGGCATTGGCATAGATGACATGTTCCATCATTGCCTTACTGATGCCCATCGCATTGATGGGATACGCTGCCTTGTCCGTGGACAGGCATACAACACGCTTGACACCGGCGTTGATCGCTGCGTGCAGCATATTGTCCGTACCTTCAACGTTGGTGCGGACTGCTTCCATCGGGAAGAATTCACAGGACGGCACCTGCTTTAAAGCTGCCGCATGGAAGATATAGTCTACCCCGGGCATAGCGTCATCCAGTGTCTGTCTGTTTCTGACATCACCGATATAGAATTTTACCTTTGAAGCGTATTCCGGATGTTTTGCCTGAAGTTCATGGCGCATATCATCCTGTTTTTTCTCATCCCTGGAAAAGATACGGATCTCTTTGATATCCGTTGCCAGGAAATGCTTTAATACTGTATTTCCGAATGATCCGGTACCTCCCGTGATCATCAATGTTGCATCTCTGAATGTGGACATGTCAGTTCCTCCTGTCGTTCTGCTGTTTAGATTGTAATACGAACGGGAATTCATTTTCCATTGTTTTATGTATGTTATGCACGGAATACCTCCGCAAAATGGTGTCCTTTCCGTTCTTCAGGCGGGGGAAGCTTCATGTAGTCCCCGTATGTCTGATGCAGGATCTCATCAAAACGGACCGGAATATTGACAGGGATCCCTTCAAACAATGCTTTGCGGCAATAACCAAGCCAGCTGATCTCATAGATGTCCTTCCTGCCGTAAGCGCCGCCTGTGACGATGACTTTTGAAGACCTTCTTGTATGTCGGAGCTTCTGCTCGTACCGGATCAGAGCACGCTGTTCATCAGGCAGGATCAGCTTTGCAGCAGCCATGCACAGTTCAGTGCAGACCTTCCGTAGGAACGGTCTGATCGCATGCGCATCCGCGTACAGGCTGCGCAGACGGTAATGCATGAGCCTGTGCATTCCCCAGCAGACCATATCCGGCACTGCACGGTCCGGATAATAATCGACCGGAAAGATATCAACGGATACCCCGTGATGGATATCCATATGCCTGCGTGAAGATTCGATATAGACCGTATTCGTGTTCATCAGTTTGGCAAACAGGATACCGCATCCCGGTTCCGTTTTCAGGCACTGCAGGAAATAGTGTTCCGGCATCTTCAGCCTGCACAGTACGTCATAATCCCTTCTCGGCATGATCAGATCAATGTCATCATCCCAGGGTATGAATCCCTGATGTCTGACTGCCCCGAGCAGGCTGCCTCCGGCAAGACACCAGCGCAGGTCATTCTCTTCGCACAGACTGATGAATACCTTCAGGCATTCCAGTTCCAGTTCTTTGAGCTTCTTCAGCTGTTCTTCATTCAGTTCCATGATCCTCCCTGATCCTCTTCAGGATCTCTTTGATCTCTTTGGTTCGTATGATCCATACTGCGGCACCTGTCCAGACAGCAGCGTCTGCCGCAATCCGTACTGCCGGCACATCCGGCAGAGCAGAATGGATGACCAGGCAGCAGATACAGGCTGCCGCTGTATGCAGGAATACCGGCTTTGATATTCCGATCGTCTGATGACATGACAGATTCATGAGCGCCAGAGCTGCTTCGGAAATGACCGTGGCAACAGCTGCCCCGTACGCTCCGTATGCCGGTACCGCGCAGATGTCCAGCAGGATGTTCAGAAGGACTGCCATGCTGACCATCAGCGTATCCTGTTTCTGTTTCCCGGCAGGGATCAGATACAGACAGCGGTATGCCATCGTATAAGTCTTCAGGATGACAAACGGTATCAGCAGTCTGCTGAGTCCGGTCACCGTTTCATATCCCTTCCCATACAGCAGAGTGACCGCGTCCTGACTGGCCATGAACAGACCGCAGCTGATCATGGCTGAGGCTGATATCAGGACAGTCATACTGTCGTTGAAGTACTGCTTTGAACCGGTGCTGCGTGCCCTGATGGCGCCCGGTATCAGAAGTACAAGCAGTCCCTCCAGGATGCCGGAAGGAATATTGATGATCCTGTCAGCACATGCGTAACAGCCTGACTCATGCGCTGCCGCAAGCATCCCCAGCATGCCCTGGTCAATGATCCGGTATACCTTCAGCGCGGCGGCCGGGACAAACAGTTTCAATGATCCTTTCAGACAGGCAGATAAATGCTCTGTACGGAAACGGAACGCAAAGCCCAGTCTGCGGATGTATATCTGTGATACAGCTGCCGTTACAAATGTTCCTGCAGCCTGGATCCATCCGTATGTTTCCAAAGGGGCAAACCCTTCCCTGACAAACAGCAGGACACACACAGCGTCTATGATCCGTATCATCAGTGCGCAGAGCACATACCTGTCTGACCGTTCCAGCCCTTTCAGAAGCCATGAACAGTCAGCCATGCAGGCTGCCAGCCTGATCATCTGGATCCGCATGATCATAGAGGCGTGCGTCAGAACCAGCACCGCAAGATACATGATCATGCTGAAAAGGGATGTGATGATCTGCAGGCTGAACAGATCCTGATACACATGCTCTGCCCGGGCAGGATCCTGCGCTGCCGTACGGATACCGAGGGTATGCGTACCCAGCTGGGCAGTCATGATGAAATAGGAGATCACATTCAGTGAGATGGCGGTGATCCCCATCCCTTCCGCTCCGAGCACCCTTGATACATGGGCTGTCGTGATCAGCGGAAGGAATATCAGTACCGTTCGGCAGACCAACTCATTTCTCAGTGACCGGTATCTGCAGGACATCCTCAAATGCCTTTCTGTGTGCCTCAGCCATCTGTCCGATCGTATAGTTCCGCATGTCTGTGCGGATCTGCTGTTCAAGACGTCGTCGGAGTTCCGGATCCCTCAGTTCGGTCAGTGCCCTGCGCAGTTCTGCCAGGTCCGCCCGGATCAGGATCCCGTTCTCGTGATCACGGATCAGTTCCCTGCCTGCCGTGCATGTATCTGTTGTGATGACTGCTTTCCCTGCCCCCAATGCTTCAGCAACGCACAGTCCCCATACCTCCTGCCTTGCAGGATGGACAAAGATATCACAGGCACACAGATATTCCAGGATCTCACGATGTGTCAGAAATCCGCATTCATGGATCCTGCCGTTATCGCTGGTCTGTGGTCCGCCTGCCAGATACAGGTGCATATCCGGAAGATCTGTGACCGCTGCCTTCAGCAGATCGAATCCTTTGCGTTCAATCAGCTGTCCGACTGCGAAGATGCATAATCCCTGCATTTGGTATTTGTCCCTGAGGGACCGGCGGTCAAAGCTGTCCGTCAGACGCAGATCCTCTTCTGTCAGTGTGGTAAAGGGATAGATATAAAACGGACGGTCAGGTACATACCGCATGAATGCCTGTTTTGTTTCATGCCCGCTGACCAGATATCCGTCTGCCAGTGAAAGCAGGTACTTCTTCAGAAGATGCTTCCAGAACGGTTCCCTTACATCCTTGCGGCATCCGTCTGCTGAGATCAGCAGGGGAATGTG
>JAFOMZ010000115.1 GCA_017421125.1 Solobacterium sp. | reverse complement strand
CCGCTGACATGCGTTTCATTTGACGGGTGCGGAAAAGTACGTGAAGAAAAATCAGAAGCAGATTAGAATAAAAAACGGAGAGATCCGTTTTTTACAGTAGGGGGAACATATGAGCAGAAAAGTAATGGTAGGTTTATCGGGAGGCGTTGACAGCGCCGTAGCCGCATGGCTTCTCAAAGAACAGGGATATGACGTCACCTGTGCTTTTATGCGCAATTGGGACTCCCTGACAAACGATGATATTCTCGGAAATCCGACGCTTGATGATCCTGTCTGTTCCCAGGAACAGGATTACATGGATGCCAAGCGGACAGCGGATGCGCTCGGACTGCCTTTGCTGAGAGTGGATTTTGTCCAGGAATACTGGAAGAACGTCTTTGAACGTTTCCTGGATGATTACAGGAAGGGAAGGACGCCTAATCCGGATATCCTGTGCAACAGATATATCAAATTCGACAGTTTCCTGGAATTCCGTGACAGCCAGGGCTTTGATACGGTCGCTACCGGTCATTACGCAAAGATGGGATCATATCACGGCCATTCTGTGATCCTGAAAGCTGATGACAGAAACAAGGACCAGTCTTATTTCCTTGCCCAGGTCCGAAAAGAAGTGCTGGATCATGTACTGTTTCCGCTTGGCAGCATCACAAAGCCGGAGGTGCGCGCGATCGCGGAAAAGCTGGACCTTCCCGTTGCCGAAAAGAAGGACAGTACCGGTATCTGCTTTATTGGGGAACGTCAGTTCAGACAGTTTCTCAGCAATTACCTGCCGATGAAGCCTGGCATTATATACAATCTGCCGACACAGACACAGGTCGGTGAACATAAAGGCGTTCTTTATTATACAGTCGGTCAGAGAAAAGGTCTGGATATCGGCGGAAGCGGTCCGTACTATGTGATCGGCAAGGACGTTGAAACAAATGTCCTGTATGTAACAAATCAGGAACATCAGGACCTGCTTTATACAGACGCATGCCTGGTATCAGGCATCAATCTTCTGACAGATGAACCTCTGTCAGGAGACATGAACGCGAAATTCAGATACCGGCAGGCAGACAATCCCGTCAATGTTGAAATGATCGATGAGCATACTGCCATTGTCAGATACCCTCAGAAAGTCCGTTCCGTTACACCCGGTCAGCAGGCTGTATTCTACAGGGATGACATGATGCTTGGCGGCGGAACGATCGATAACGTTTACCAGGGCAGTACGGACCTTATGGAAATGATCCGTACAGAAGGACAGAAGCATGTCTGAATATGAATCCGTAACGATCCTCGGAAAAGCTGTTCATATCATATTCCGGAACGACACCACCATGTATACGGTGATGCGTTTTCGTCTGCATAATGAGACGGAAAAGATCATTACCGTGACCGGACTGTTCCCGGCTGTCGACCTGGATATTCTTTACAATATCACTGGGCACTATGTTGAACATCCCAGATACGGGATGCAGTTTGCCATGGAATCCTATGAAAAGCCTTTGCCGAATGAACGCGAAGGAATCATTCGTTATCTGTCCGGCGTACAGTTTCCCGGCATCGGAAAAAAGACCGCGGAAAAGGTCGTTGATGAACTTGGTGAAGAATGCCTTGATCTGATCAAGGATGATCCGGATATCCTCAGAAGGATCAAGGAACTGTCCGAAGACAAACGGCGTGTGATCTATGAAGGGATCATCCGTGATGATGACGGTATGAATGAACTGGTGCAGTTCCTGAATGTACACGGGATCGGCATCAGGAATCTTGTGAGACTGAATAAGGCATACGGAAAAGAAGCCCTCAGCAAGCTCAAGGAAAACCCGTACCGGGTGATCGATGAGTGTGACGGCTTCGGTTTTGCGACTGCCGACAAGATCGCTATGAGTCTCGGCTTCCGCGAGGATGATGACCGCAGACTGTACGCGTATCTTGTTTCCTTGTGTATGGACCTGTGCACATCCAGCGGAGACAGCTGGG
This sequence comes from Solobacterium sp., assembly GCA_017421125.1. Classification (GTDB taxonomy): domain Bacteria; phylum Bacillota_I; class Bacilli_A; order Erysipelotrichales; family Erysipelotrichaceae; genus Bulleidia. Next base: position 9,736 of record JAFOMZ010000115.1, on the reverse strand, counting down.
TGGATGAGGAAACGCTGCATGATACGTTTATGAAGAAGACTGCAGGTCTGTCCTGTGAATATGAGGATATCTTCCATCAGGCTCTTATAAACAGGCGGATCGTGCAGGAAGAAGACCGTGTTTTCCCGGTGTCACAGTATGACGCAGAAGAAGGGATCGCTTCATTCCTGCGGAACTTCCCGTTCAGCTACATTGATGAACCTGACATGGATATCCTTGAAAGCTATCTCGGATCACTTGAACAGGATATCCAGATCACGTATGACCAGAGCCAGAGAGACGCGATCATGGCTTTCTTTACCAATCCGTTCACCATCATTACAGGAGGTCCCGGTACCGGCAAGACAACTGTTGTCAGGGCACTCGTGACGCTGTTCAGGATGATGTTTCAGGGAAGCACTGTTGTCTGTGCAGCACCTACGGGAAGAGCCGCAAAACGTCTCTCCCAGCTGACTGATACAGACAGTTCAACGATCCATGCGTTATTGAAGTGGGACCTGGAAACAAATACATTCGGAGTTAATGAAGATGAGCCGCTGCTGGCTGACCTTGTGATCATCGATGAGTTTTCTATGGTCGATAACTGGCTGTTCTGGAATCTGCTGAAAGCATCTAAACGCGTCAAGAAGATCTGTGTCATCGGTGACGAAGACCAGCTTCCCAGCGTATCCTGCGGGTGTGTGCTTAGAGATCTGATCGAATCGGAGCGTTTCCCCCTGATCAGGCTGAACCACATCTACCGGCAGAAAGAGGGCAGTGATGTCATCGGACTGGCCCATCAGATCTCCGAGGGTTACGCAGATCTGTCAGCCTTCAGCAATGATGTCGTGTTCCTGGAATGCGAGAAGTACCAGATCAGGGACGGCGTTGTTTCCATCGTTCAGAATGCCATCAGCAAAGGCTATGATATTGATCAGATCCAGGTACTGGCACCGATGTACGGCGGATCAGCCGGCATTGATGTACTGAACAACGCCCTGCAGGAGGCGTTCAATCCGGCAGGCTATGGAAAACGTCAGTTCAAATACGGATATATGACATTCCGTGTCGGTGACAAGATCCTTCAGCTCAAGAATCAGCCGGACGATGATGTGTTCAACGGGGATATCGGCATCCTGGAAGAGATCCTGCTGCCCAATGAGACCGAAAACCACCAGCATGTTCTGATCGTGCGGTTCGAGGATATCTATGTGGAATATACCCCCGAGAACGTAGGCAACATTACCCTGGCATACTGCATCTCGGTCCATAAGTCTCAGGGTTCGGAGTATCCGATCGTTGTATTCCCGATCACATCCCAGCATATGATCATGCTGCAGAGAAAACTGATCTATACGGGTGTTACAAGAGCCCGTCAGTCACTAGTGCTGATCGGAGAAAAGTACGCGTTTGAAAAGGGGATCGAAACGACTGAACGTCATATCAGAAGAACGTCTCTGAAAGAGCGACTAACAAAAGAACTGTAAAACTGATAACTAAAAAATTTTTTCGTAAAAATTCGCCTAAAAATGGACGAAACTATCGAGCTGAAGTCTTGGACAACACACATTACGGGTGTATTGACCAGGACTTTTTCTTCTGCCAGGATGATTTGAAAACAAAATAAGAGTCAGATAATCACCCTTTAATTTGTAATTACATATAATGATTTTAAGGGATGACCTATTCCCGGAGGTGTGTATGAGAACAGCTGTGATCGGTGTCGGAATGATGGGAAGCAGATATGCAAACATGCTGCTGGAAGGAAAGATCAATGGACTGGAGCTATGTGCTCTGACAAGAGTAAAAGAAGAATTCCGTAAGAAGCTCCCTAACGACTTTCCGATATATCAAAGTGCTGATGCTCTGTTTGATGCCATTGAAGCAGAAAAAGAACAGATCGATGCTGTGATCATTGCGACACCGCATTACTCACATGAAGCAATTGCACTGAGGGCATTTCGTAATCATATCCATGTACTCTGTGATAAACCTGCCGGAGTGTACAGCAGGCAGGCTGCCAATATGGAAGCTGCAGCTGAACAGTATCACTGTTCATATGGAATGATCTTCCACCAGCGGACATTCCCGGTGTATCAGAAACTACATGAACTGGTACAAAGCGGGATCTATGGTTCAATCAAACGCGTCAGCTGGACAGTGACTGACTGGTATCGTACACAGGCTTATTATGATGCCGGTTCCTGGCGGGCAACATGGGATGGCGAAGGGGGCGGACTTCTGATCAACCAGGCACCGCATAACCTGGATCTTCTGCAGTGGATCTGCGGTATGCCTGAATGCGTTCATGCATTCTGTCATGAAGGAAAATATCATGACATTGAAGTAGAGGATGATGTGACCATGTATATGGAATGGGCATCCGGGGCAACCGGAACATTCATTTCTTCAACCGGAGAAGTACCGGGTATCAACCGTCTTGAGATCATGATGGAGGACGCAAAGATCGTCTGTGAAAAAGGAGTTCTGAAGATCGGTGAACTGGTACAGGAACTCGGTATGAAGGAAAGCGAATACCGCAGAACTTCACCGAATGGCTTTGCAAGGGCAGGCGGTACATGGAAAACACTGGAATTTGAGAAGCCTGAGAATCCTTATCTGATAGTCCTGCAGGCTTTTTCGGATGAAATAAACGGAACAGGAAAGAACATCGTTCCTGGTTCTGAAGGCAGAAACTCGCTCCTGATCGCCAATGCGGCCTATCTCTCTTCATGGACAGATCAGACAGTAAAACTGCCCGGTAAAAACACTGAAGAAGAACGTGAATTTGAAAAGCAGTTTGAAATGCATCTGGAGCAGAAAAGAAGAGCAGGTAAAACAAAATGAAGCTGCCTGTACGTTTTGCCATGATCGGTTCAGGATGGAGATCACTGTACTATATCAGGATCGCAAAAGCACTTCCTCAGTATTTTGAAGTATGCATGATGCTGTGCCGTACACAGGAAAAAGCACAGTACATGTCAGAAACATATCATATTCCGGCATGTGTATCGGAAGAAGAAGTAGATTCTGCTGAACCTGATGTGATCGTTATTGCCGCAAAGAAAGAAGTCAATGCTGTTTTAAGCATGCACTGGCTGGAAAAGGGATATACAGTACTGCAGGAAACTCCTGCAGGCATAGACAGAGAAACATTGGAACAACTGGTGAAGACAGACGGGAAACTGGTCATCGCAGAACAGTACCGCAGATATCCCGAATATGCGGCAGTAAAGAAGCTGCTGGAAACGGGTCTGATCGGTAAGCCTGATCATCTGTATTTATCGCTTGCTCATGAATATCATGCGGCTTCCCTGATCCGTTACTTCCTTGACATTCCGGCAGGAACTTCGTTTGATGTTGTGACAAAACAATGGTCATTGCCGACTGCGGAAACATTGACCAGGTATGAACGGATCACTGACAGGCGGATCTCACCGAAACAGCGTACAAATGCTTTGTTTACATATGAAGGAAACAAAGGTGCTGTTTATGATTTTGATTCCGAACAGTATCGTTCTCCGATACGTTCTTCACATTTCTGCATCCAGGGAACATATGGAGAGATCTTTGATCAGACCGTCCGGTATCTGGACGAAAATAACCAGGCACAGACTGATCTGATCCATGTGATGTACCGGACGATCGAAACAGACGATCCCAATCCCAATCTTCATACAGTACGGGAGATCACAAAGATCAGCTTCCGGGATCAGATATTATACCAGCCGGTATTCGGGCTTTGTTCTTTAGCGCAGGATGAAACAGCGATTGCATACATACTGCATGACACAGCGATGTATGCCTCAGGAGAAGGGGAATCTCCGTATCCGCTTGCGGAAGCCATTGATGATGCACTTACAGCGATCCATATGAAAGAATTCATCTGTGGATAAACCAGTATCGTTATTTACAGCTTTCCGCAAAATATTTAGAGACCATTTAGTCCTTATATGCACGTACTGTGTGCACATCAGGGACTTTTTTATCTGCTAAAGATCCTGGAATATCAGCAGAAAACATTTGTATTTCCATTGAATAAAGAATGAAAAGTTTTGATGAGGCTGCAGTATTTTCAGGCTGATTTGTGCCGGGCAGTATATTAGCTGTTCAGATAGTTTGCTATAATGTTTTCAGTTTTAGCCGATAGCCATATTACTTGTTCAGACTGGCTGGGAGGAGATTCTATGTCACATAAGTCAAATCATTTTTTATCAATGATCATGGCATTTTTCATGTGTTTCAACAACATGGTCATGCCTGTATCAGCTGAAGGGGAGAGTGTTCCTGAAATAACGGAAGAACCGGCAGCTGAGATCGTACAGGAAGAAACGTATTCAGAAGAAGCTCCTGAAGAGACGGAAAACGTCATTGAGGAACAGGAAGAAGAGCTGTCATCTGAAACGGAACCTGTTACGGAAATAGAAACAGATGAAGAGCCTGCTGAAGATGAAAATTCAGCAGAACAGGAACTCCAGAGTACTGAAGAACCTTCAGAACCTGAAGCTGAATCTTCTGAGGAAGAACCTGTTGAGGAAAATGAACCAGAACAGGAAGATGCTGAAGAAACGATCCTGTTTGCCGGTGAAACGGATCCTTCCCAGATTACGACTCATGATAATGCAGATGGTACTGTTTCCATCAAGATGTACAACGGAACTGACACAGCAGTTGTCATCCCGTCAACGATCGACGGTAAAACAGTCACTGCTATCTCAGATTATGCGTTCAACGGCAACTCAACAATTATAAGTGTTGAGATTCCGGGAAGTGTAAAAAGCATCGGCAGACAGGCATTTCAAAATGATACCAAACTGGAGACTGTCATTTTGCATGAGGGCCTGACGACCATTGCAAATATGGCATTCATTTCATGCACAAATCTGAAAAATATCAACCTGCCTGATACTTTAACAACAATGGATGGCAGTATATTCAGGGAGTGTACTAGTCTTGAAAACATTTCACTTCCTGCAGGCTTAAAGGAGATCGGTCAAAGTTCATTCATGGATTGTACCAGCCTGAAACGTATTGTTATTCCTAACGGGGTGACCCAGATCAGCATGTCCTTATTTTATGGCTGCACAGGTCTGACCGAAGTATCAATTCCGGATAGTGTTATCAGTATCGGTCAGGATGCTTTCAAGAACTGCTCAAGTCTTGCCAAGATCAACATTCCTTCAAGTGTTAAATCCATATACGGTTTTTCAGGATGCTCAAGCCTCAAAACTGCCGGACCGGTCGGAAGCGGTAAGAATATCGAGATCGAGTTTACTGATACGATCTCCGATATGTATATGACTTCCGGGTTATTCGCTAATCTGACTGAGATCACGATCGGCAATAACGTAAAAACGATCGCTCAGAATGCCTTTAAGAGGTGTCCTCTTACCACCATTGTGATCCCGGACAGTGTAACTAAGATTGGAAATCAAGCTTTCTTCGAAAGTACCAATCTTTCAAAGGTCATCGTTCCCGGCAGCGTTACATCTATGGGCAACCAGGCATTCTATAACTGCACAGGTCTGAAAACAGCAGGACCGATCGGCAGCGGCGCAAATATTGAGTTCGGCTGGACACAAGAATTGCCGTATGGAGCATTCTATTACGCAAACTACCTGACCAGTGTCACGATTCCGGACGGGATCAAGACGATCGGAAGAGCAGCCTTTCTGAATTGCCATAATCTGGTCAGCGTGTCAATTCCAGACAGTGTAACAACGATTTCCGATAACGCATTTGATACGTGCAAAAGCCTGACGGATATTTCTATTCCCGACAGTGTAACGAATCTTAGTCAAAGGGTATTCCAGAATTGCGAAAAACTCGTAAATGTCAGAATGCCTCAGAATATCACAAAGCTGGGTCAATATACATTTTTCGGCTGCAGCAGCTTGAAGAGTATCGTTATCCCGGAAGGTGTAACAGTAATAGATCAGAATGCATTTAGTAAATGCACCAGTCTGACAAATGTATCACTGCCTGACAGCCTGAATCGTATGTATGCAAGTGTGTTTTCTGAATGCACCAGCCTGGAGACACTGGTATTCCCGAAATCAATGTCGGAAGGATTTGCAGGCTATACATTCCAGAACTGCACAAATCTGAAAAAAGTCGTCTGGCCGCTTGATTTCACATATATTCCTGCACAGACGTTCCAAAACTGCGTCAGCCTGACGGATATCAATCTGAGTCATATCAAAACGATCGGCAGTTCTGCTTTTGAAGGATGCACGAGTCTTGAAACTGTGGACGCAGAAAGTATCAGGGCACTTGGTACGGGTGCTTTTGCCGGATGCAGTTCATTAAAGAAGGTTTCATTTATACAATTCAGTACAGGTTATTACGGCAATGATGTATTTGCCTCAAAGATCGCTTCAAATCTGTTCAAGGACTGCACCAGCCTGAAAGAACTGTATTTTGAGGTGCCTGAAAATGTATTTACCGGAAATAACAAATTTATAGTCGATGCAGGTGCATTCACAAATTGTCCCGAACATATGATGATCCATTTCTTCGGCGGTTCGGATCAATGGGCGAATAAGACAGTTATTTCCGGTAATGAACCTCTGGAAACAGCAAATATCATTTATGAAGGATCCGCTCAAAGCATTTCGATCGATAAAACCTCATACAGTGTCGGTGTTGGCGGAAGTATAACGATCGGACATTCAAAAACACCGGGCAGCTATTCCGAAGATTATCTGATCTGGGAAAGCAATAGACCGGAGATCGCGTATGTCGACAAGAATGGTGTTGTGACCGGTATCTCGGAAGGAACAGCAACCATCACACTGTCAGTCCCTAACAGCACATTAATCAAATCCTGCACGGTGAAAGTAGGGGCAGTACATGCTGAAGGTATCTCCATCGCACCGGCAGCTGATACAGTATCGGTCGGCAATACAGTCGATCTCGATCCCGTATTTGAACCGGAGAACGCGGTAAACAAGAGAGTCACATGGAAATCAAGTGATACCGGAATCGCTACAGTCGACGGCAATGGTGTCGTTACAGGTGTCAGCGTCGGAACTGTTACGATCACGGTGACTGCCGAGGACGGAGGATTTACAGCTTCCAAGACAATGACGGTGATCAATCCTGTAACCGGCATCACGATGACCACAACAGAGCTAAGGGTCGCCGTAGGCGATACCGGTAAAATACAGGCTTCTGTCGTACCGGAAAATGCCGGCAACAAGACGATCCTTTGGTCTTCAGATAATGAAAGCATTGCGTCTGTCAATGAAGAAGGCATCGTTTCAGGTATTGCAGCAGGCACAGCTGTGATCACAGCAACAACGGAAGACGGCGGATACACAGCTCAGTGCACTGTTACGGTCTATACAGTTCATGCTGAAGGAATCACAGTAGATGAAGAAGCTTCACCTTCAGAGATCGAGTACGGCAACGCAGGAGCCGTCGTGATCACATTTGAACCACTGAATACAACGAACAAAGGACTGACATGGAAGTCCAGTGATACAAGTATTGCGACAGTTGATGAAAACGGTATCGTGACAGCAGTCGGAGAAGGTCACGTAACGATCACGGCTACATCGGAGGACGGCGGATTCACCGCATCCAAAGAGATCGAGATCATCTATCATCACGTTGAAAGCATTGCGTTTGCTGAAGAAACTGTTGAGCTTCCGGAAGAAGCAGTACGTCAGCTTCAGGTTCTCTTTACACCGGAGAATGCTTCCAACAAGGCAGTCACATATTCTTCGGATCATGAAGAGATCGTTACAGTCGACAGTGAAGGCAGAATTACAGGTGTCAAGGAAGGCAATGCAGTGATCACTGCGGTAACTGAAGACGGTAATAAAACTGCGCAGTGCAGTGTCACAGTTCTGATGAAGGATATCATCATCAGAAATCTGGAATCCTCTTATGAGTTTACAAGTACTGCGATCAAGCCGGAGATCGAAGTATATGATAACGGTACGCTTCTGACACCTAAAACAGACTATACGATCACCTATAAGAACAATACGAAAGCATATACGCTTACAGAAGATGACCCTGAATTCAGTGCTAAGAAAGCACCTCAGATCATCCTCAAATCCAACAGCAAGGGCAACTACAAAGGCTCCAAGACTGTATACTTTGCGATCGATCCGATCGATCTGAATGATGACAGCATCACCGTTGATGCGCTGTCCGTGCAGGAAACAGGAAAGACATTGTCACCTGTTCCGGCAGTATATTTCAACGGAAAGAAACTGAAGGCAAAGACAGACTATATCGTAGATTACACAGGCTGGGACCGCCTGACAGGTGATGAAAACAATGAAGCAGTCATTACTATCATCGGAAAAGAAAACGGCAACTTCAGCGGAGAACGAAAAGTAACAGTATATATCGCACCGAAAGGCACAACTGTTCCGGTATCCAAGCTGAAAGTGACAGCAGCTGCTCTGAAGTATGAAGACCTCACAGAAGAGAACTTCGCTGAGAAGGTAAAAGAAGCCATCACTGTCAAGGATGGAAAGACCGGTCTGCAGGAAGGAATCAATTACACCATCAAAGATATCAAGCCTGAGAACAGAGCAGTCGGAAGCTTCAAAGTAGCATTAGAGGGAGACGGCTCCAAGTATATCGGAGAACGTACAGTGACCGTCAAGATCACCGGTATTGCACTCTCAGATAAGAAGGTCAAAGCATTAACAGGACTGAGTTATCCGTACACAGGAGAAGAAGTCACATTCACTCCTGCAGCACATCTTGTTTCCTATAACGGAGAAGACCTGACAGAAGGAACAGACTATGTCATTGACAGCTATACCAAGAATCTGAATGCCGGTACAGGAACAGTCACTCTGAAAGGTATCAACAACTATACCGGTACGAAGAAAGTCACATTCAAAATCACTCCTGTCATATATGAAGAGGGTAATCCTGAATTTGATATTGATGTTAATGACGCTGTTTACTGCAAGGGCGGAACGATCCCGGAAGTGCATGTATTCTGGAACGGTATTGAACTGAATGCCGGTACAGACTACACACTGAAATGTGCAGATAACAAGAAGGTTACGGATGGATCTGTAAGCAAATGGCCGACAGTAACCATTACCTTCAAAGGCAACTACAAGGGTTCAGTTAGAAAAGACTTCTTCATTGATCCGAAACCGCTGGATCTGGTAACCATCACAGCCAAGGATAAGGTATATTCCGCAAAAGCGAATGCCTGGAAGAGCGCACCTGTACTGAAGGATACAGATGGAAAGACACTGAAAGCAGGAACGGACTACGATAAGAACATTACCTATACGACAGCAGATGGCAAAGAACTTCCTGCAGTTGTAGAAGCTGGAACAGTCGTCAAAGTCACAGTAACCGGTAAGGGGAATTACACAGATACTGTAACTACCACATACCGTATCCTTGAAACAGGAAAATATATCAGTAAAGCAACGTTCAAAATCACTAATAAAGAGTACACAGGAAGTGAAGTAACTCTGACAGCAGCTGATATTACAGCAACCATCAACAAGACAACACCGCTCGAACTTGATACGCATTATGAGATCGTGGGCTATACGAACAACATCAAGAAGGGCACAGCGAAGGTAACATTCCGCGGTAAAGGAGAATACGGCGGAGAAAAGACAGTATCCTTCAAGATCGATCCCAGGAATATCGAATACTACTGGCAGGGTGCATTCAACTTCTTCAGCAGTTTATTCGGTAATGATTGATCATCAGTAAATCAGTCACAACAAAACCAGGCCGGACCGGTCTGGTTTTGATT
>JAFOMZ010000114.1 GCA_017421125.1 Solobacterium sp. | reverse complement strand
TGTTTGATTGTTACGCATGATTGTTTCTGTAACGGCCGTTCATAATCTGATAATGTAGATCTGTATAAAAGTACGGAGGTATTTAAGTATGGCTAAAACAGCATTGATCACAGGAATTACAGGACAGGACGGAAGCTACCTCGCTGAATTCCTGCTGGAAAAAGGATATGAAGTACACGGTATTACAAGAAGATCATCGATCTCCAATACAGGCAGGATCGATCATCTGATGGGAAAGATCAGACTGCATGACGGAGACCTGACAGACTCCTCATCACTGATCCGTATCATCGGACTGGTACAGCCCGATGAGATCTACAACCTGGCTGCACAGTCCCATGTACAGGTGTCATTTGATGTACCGGAATATTCCGGTGATGTCGATGCGCTGGGTGTACTGAGGATCCTGGAAGCAGTGCGCATCCTGAATCTGACAAAGAAAACAAAGGTCTACCAGGCTTCCACATCGGAGTTATACGGAAAGGTAGAAGAGATCCCTCAGAAGGAAACAACACCGTTCCATCCGTATTCCCCGTATGCCGTAGCGAAGCAGTACGGATTCTGGATCACAAAGGAATATCGTGAAGCGTACGGTATGTTCGCAGTCAACGGCATCCTCTTCAACCATGAATCCGAACGCAGAGGCGAGAACTTCGTCACACGTAAGATCACGCTTGCGGCAGGAAGGATCGCTGAAGGTCTGCAGGACCACCTGGAGCTCGGCAATATGGACAGCCTGAGAGACTGGGGCTACGCAAAAGATTATGTCGAGTGCATGTGGCTGATCATGCAGCAGGAAACACCGGATGACTTCGTCATTGCGACAGGCGTCCAGCATACAGTCAGGGACTTTACCGAGAAAGCATTCGCGGCCAACGGTATAGTAATACGCTGGGAAGGCACAGGACTGGATGAGAAGGGATATGATGCTCAAACAGGAAAGATGCTTGTATGCGTCAACCCGCAGTGGTTCCGTCCGACCGATGTCGATAATCTCTGGGGCGACCCGACCAAGGCAAAGACAGTGCTTGGCTGGAACCCGCAGAAGACAAGCTATGAAGAACTGGTGCGCATCATGGCTGAACACGACAGAAAGCTTGCAAAGAGAGAAAGAGCACTGAAAGAGGCTGACGTATTATGATGGACAAGAACGCTAAGATCTATGTTGCGGGACACAGAGGAATGGTAGGTTCCGCCATTGTCAGGGAACTGCAGAGACAGGGTTATACGAATATCATTACAAGAACACACAAGGAACTGGACCTGACAAGACAGGAACCGGTCGAGAAGTTCTTTGCGGAAGAAAAACCGGAATATGTATTCCTGGCTGCTGCCAAGGTTGGCGGCATCATGGGAAACGCAACAGCCAAGGCAGACTTCATGTATGACAACATGATCCTGGAAATGAATGTCATCCACAGTGCATGGCAGAACGGCTGTAAGAAGCTTGAATTCCTGGGGAGCTCCTGCATCTATCCCCGTATGGCACCTCAGCCTATGAAGGAAGACTGCCTGCTGACAAGTGAACTGGAAAAGACCAATGAAGCATACGCGCTGGCAAAGATCAGCGGTCTGAAATACTGCGAGTACCTGAACACGCAGTACGGTACAGACTATATTTCCGTCATGCCGACAAACCTGTACGGACCTAATGACAATTATCATCCCGAGCATAGCCATGTACTGCCTGCACTCATCAGACGTTTCCATGAAGCGAAGCTGGAAGGAAAGGCAAGTGTAACATGCTGGGGAGACGGTTCCCCGTTAAGGGAATTCCTGTATGTGGATGACCTTGCGAACCTGTGCGTGTTCCTGATGAACAACTACAGCGGCAATGAAACAGTCAATGCAGGTACAGGCAAAGAACTGACGATCAAGGAACTGACAGAACTGGTAGCCAAAGTAGTCGGTTATGAAGGAGAGATCCTCTGGGATCCTTCCAAACCGAACGGAACACCCAGGAAGCTCCTGGATGTATCCAAGGCAGCAGCACTTGGCTGGACATACAAGACAGAACTGGAAGACGGTATCCGTCTGGCATACGAAGATTTCCTGAACAATCCCATGCGGGCAGAAAGGTAAGGCATTATGAATATCATTCTGTTATCCGGCGGAAGCGGAAAACGCTTATGGCCGTTGTCCAATGACATCCGCTCCAAGCAGTTTATTAAGATCTTCAAAAAGGAAGACGGTACATATGAATCCATGGTCCAGAGAGTATACCGTCAGATCAAGAGCGTTGATACAGACGCGTCTGTGACCATAGCGACTTCACGTTCCCAGGTATCTGCGATCCATAACCAGCTGGGTGAAGACATCGGTATATCTGTTGAACCCTCCAGAAGAGATACATTCCCGGCAATTGCCCTGGCAACTGCTTACCTGCATGATGTCAAAGGGATCGATGAGAACGAAGCAGTTGTTGTATGCCCTGTTGACCCGTATGTAGAAGACAGCTACTTTGAAGCATTGAAACAGCTTCATGCTCAGGCAGAAAAGGGTGAAGCCAACCTGGTCCTGATGGGGATCGAACCGACATACCCCAGTGCCAAGTACGGCTACATCATTCCGAAAACGGATGAACAGGTATCCTATGTTTCGACATTCAAGGAAAAGCCTGATGAGAAAACAGCAGAGTCCTATATCGCACAGGGTGCGTTATGGAACGGCGGTGTTTTCGCATACAAACTCAAGTATGTACTGGACATTGCCAGAACATTACTGGACTACACAGACTATGAAGACCTCTACAGCAGATATGACACACTGACAAAGATCAGCTTTGACTATGCTGTGGTAGAGAAGGAACCCAGTATCCAGGTCATGAGATACCATGGAGAATGGAAAGACCTCGGTACATGGAATACGCTTACGGAAGCCATGGAAGAACCTGTCATCGGTGACGGTGTAATGAATGACAGATGTGAGGACGTACATATCGTCAATGAACTCAATGTTCCTGTTCTGGCTATGGGCCTCTCACATGTCATCATTTCCGCAAGCCCGGACGGGATCCTGGTAACGGACAAACAGCAGAGCTCCTATATCAAACCGTATGTCGATAAGTTTGACCAGCAGATCATGTTTGCCGAGAAGTCATGGGGTTCCTACCGTGTACTGGATGTCGACAGGGAATCCATGACAGTCAAGGTCACACTGAATCCAGGACACCGTATGAACTACCACAGCCACCAGCATCGCAATGAAGTCTGGACTGTTGTTTCAGGGACAGGCAAAACGATCGTAGACGGTATGGAAGAAGCAGTGGCACCCGGATCCGTTATTACGATCCAGGCAGGCTGCCGTCATACCGTGATCGCTGATACGGAACTGGTGCTCATCGAAGTACAGTTAGGCAAGGAGATCAGCAGGGAAGACAAACAGAAGTTCCCGTTGGAGTATTAGAATGCAGGAAGAAAACAGAAAAACAAATATACCGTTTTTTCTGAAGCCTGCAGGCAAGGACTATCTATGGGGCGGCAGACGTCTGAACGATGACTATGCAAAGAACATCGACATGACGCCGTTGGCTGAGACATGGGAATGCAGTACGCATCCTGACGGACCGAGCACCGTATCTTCCGGTATTTATGAAGGAAGACTGCTGAGCGATGTTCTGAAAGAACATCCGGAGTACATCGGTACGCATCCCCATACAGAGGGAGAACTGCCGATCCTGATCAAGCTCATCGATGCCAAACAGGATCTTTCCGTACAGGTACATCCGGATGATGCGTATGCGCATGAATATGAGAACGGTCAGCTTGGCAAGGATGAGATGTGGTATGTCCTGGACGCAAAGAAGGACAGCACACTGATCTATGGCCTGAACAGGACCGTGACAAAGGAAGAACTCAGAACAGGCATCGAGGATGGCAGTATCGTCAGATACATGCAGAAGGTACCTGTCCATAAGAATGATGTCTTCTACATCAAAGCAGGTACGATCCATGCGATCGGCGCAGGTGTCCTGTTAGCGGAAGTACAGGAAAGTTCCAACCTGACATACAGGCTCTACGACTATGACCGTACCGACAGGCACGGGAATCAACGTAAGCTGCATGTTGAAAAGGCACTTGCCGTAGCAGACCTGAATGCGGCGGAAAAACCGGTACAGCCGATGCGTCTTCTGAATTACCGAAGGGGATGGGCAAGCGAGTTCCTGTACCGCTGCAAATACTTCCAGACAGAACGTATCCTGCTGAACACGGAACGGATCAGGGAAATGGTAACCGTACAGACAGACAGCCTGAGCTTTATGGTCATGCTGTGTCTGGAAGGAAGCGGGATGCTGAGGTATGAGAATGAGATACTCCCGTTCTTCAAGGGAGACTGCATCTTCATTCCGGCAGACTCCGTACCTGTACAGCTCCATGGTACAGCGCAGTTTCTGAGAGTCAGCTGCTAGAAAAGAGAAAACGTATGACAAGATGGATGGATGAATATCAAAGATGGTGTGAACATGTCTTCAGTGATGAAGACATCAGTATCCAGCTGAATGAAATGGCAGGCAATGAAACAGCGATCGAAGACGCCTTCTACAGGGACCTGGCATTTGGTACAGGCGGATTACGAGGCGTGATTGGTGCCGGTACAAACAGGATGAATGTATGTACGGTAGCCAAAGCATCACAGGGATTATCAGACTACGTGAACAGTCATTTCCCGGAAGGAAAGCGTTCCATTGCCGTATCCTATGATTCCAGGATCAAATCGGATCTTTTTGCAACAACAGCTTCCGCTGTCTTTGCGGCAAACGGGATCCATGTATACCTGTACGGGCAGCTGATGCCGACGCCATGCCTTTCCTATACCGTCAGGTACCTGCATGCCTCAGCAGGCATCATGGTGACTGCCAGCCACAATCCTGCCAAGTACAACGGATACAAGGTATATGGAAGTGACGGATGCCAGATCACCACGCAGGCAGCCAAAGAGATCCTGACTGAGATCGAGAAGCTGGACTGCTTCAAAGATGTGAAGACGATCAGTTTTGAAGAAGGTCTTTCTGCAGGACTTATCGAATACATCTCTGAAGATGTCTATACCTCATTCACAGAGTGTGTCAAGCATGAAAGCGTACTGGGAGAACATGACGAGATCGACCGCAATGTTGCGATCGTCTACTCACCTTTGAACGGTACAGGCCTAAAGCCTGTAACACGTGCTCTGAAAGAAGCAGGCTTTACAAACATTACCGTTGTCAGGGAACAGGAACAGCCTGACGGGAACTTCCCGACATGCCCGTATCCCAATCCAGAGATCCGTGAAGCTATGGAACTTGGCATGCAGTACTGCAGGAAATACGACGCAGACCTGTTATTGGCTACAGACCCGGACTGCGACAGGTGCGGCATTGCTGTCAGGTGCGGCGACGACTACCAGCTGTTGACCGGCAATGAAGTCGGATTATTACTGCTGGACTACATCTGTTCCCAGCGGATCAAAAACAAGACGATGCCTGAACATCCGGTTTTTGTCAAAACAATCGTTACCATGGATCTGGCAGGAAGCATTGCCGAGCATTATGGCGTGGAAACAGTCAATGTACTGACAGGATTCAAGTTTATCGGGGAAGTGATCGGCAGACTGGAAGCGCAGGGCAGACAGTCAGATTACATCTGCGGATTTGAAGAATCCTACGGTTATCTGACCGGCACCTATGTCAGAGACAAGGATGCCGTGAATGCGGCATACATGATCTGTGAAATGTTTGCATATTACAGAACAAGAGGCATCTCGCTGCTGGAGAAACTGAATGAGATCTACAAGACATACGGGTACTGCCTGAATACACTGCATTCCTATGAATTCGAGGGATCGGCAGGTTTTGCAAAGATGCAGGAGATCATGAAGAACTTCCGCATGGATATGACGCATATCGCAGGCAGAAGGATCCAGAATACATATGACTATCTGGAAGGACTGAACGGTCTGCCTAAATCAGACGTACTCAAGTTCATCCTGAAGGATCACTGTTCCGTTGTTGTCAGACCGTCAGGTACAGAGCCCAAACTCAAGACATACATCTCTGTATCTGCACCGACCAGTGAACAGGCAGCGATCGTCGAACAGGACATCACTGAATATCTGAACGAATATTTCAAATAAGAACACTCACACAAACACAGTCATTTATCGGCTGTGTTTTTATTACGTGCATCAAAATGTTTCTGAATCATTTTTCTCTGAAAAGTAATTCAGAAAACTGACTGATCGCAGCCAACAAAATATTTCATTCCGTATGATCTTTGATGGATGGCATTGAGAGCATAACCAGCAGACTGTAAAACAACTGCTGACGAAAGAAGTCCTTGCTGCGAGAAATACTAAGAATGCAATGAATGATCGTCAATGGGATCGATGTGATGCAGATATGATCCTAGGGCAATGATACGGTATTACCAGATCGTGACGATAAGATGAGTGTAGAAGATCGATATTAAAGCTCAATTCCTGGAGTCGAAAATTCTGAAGTCGGAATTTCTGAAGTCGGATTGACTGAAGTTGAAAAGAAAGATATATTTATGATTAGAGGTGGATTTACTTATGGAATTTATAGCCAGGAAAAGAGAAGTTAAAAAACTTGTATCCGCATTAAATAGTGCTGAATATGAACTGATTCTCGTATATGGAAGAAGACATATAGGAAAAACAGAACTGATCCGGCATTCTTGTGCATTGTCCGAGAGAAAAACAATATATTACATGTGCAGACAGGTAACTGAAGATACTCTGACCAAAGAACTTACTGCAGTAATATCTGAGACTTTTGATCTGGAGGGGCAGACCTTTCTGTCTTTTGAAGACGCACTGCGTTTCCTGTATCGCAGAGCTCAAAAAGAAGATTTAATTCTTGTCCTGGATGAATATCCAAATGCCAGAAATCAGATTCAGGGACTTGATACGATGCTGCAATCCCTATCGGATCAATATAAGGACAGTACTTCTCTCAAAATAATCCTGTCCGGTTCATATATCGATATTATGAAATCTCTAAAAGGCAAAAATGAGCCTCTGTTTGGCAGAATAACTCTGAATATTGATTTGAAACAGATGGACTATTATGACGCAGCGAAATTTTATCCTGGTTTCAGCAATGAGGAAAAAGTTCAGCTATTCAGCGTATTTGGCGGGATTCCTCTATATAACTCATTGATTCGTGAAGACTTATCTGTCCGGGAAAATATCATTCATCTGATTGCGTCACCAGATGCGAGATTATCCGATGAAATAGATTCTTTTCTGCGTGCAGAGATTTCTAAGCTCAGTAATGCCAACAGTGTATTTGACGCAATGGCTTCAGGCGAAATCAATTATAGTGAGATCCAGAATAAAGCAGGAATAGATAGCACCGGTACCATGAATGACCTTATGAACAAACTGATCGGAATGGAAATCGTAAGAAAAGAATATCCGATCAACAGGGAAAATGACCGCTCAAAATCCCATTATTACATTGATGATAATTTGTCCCATTTTTACTATCGATATCTTGCAAATCATACATCACAAATGCAGATAATGGATGAAACGGTTTTTTATAAAAAATACATTGAGTATGATTTTAATGAACACTTTGTTCCGGGTGTATTTGAAAAGATATGCCGGCAATTTCTGATTCGTAAAAATCTGTCTGGAGAGATAAATCCTGTAATTGAAAAAATCGGGAAGTATTATTACAACGATATCAAAAACCGGAAGAACGGAGAATTTGATATTGTGACCTTAGACGAAAAGGGATACATATTTTACGAAGCAAAATATAAAAACAGACCTGTCACTGACGGGCTTGTACAAAAGGAAATTGAACAAGTTCGTGCAACGGATCTGCAATCATATCGATATGGCTTCTTTTCAAAATCCGGCTTTGCAGATAATGTTCCGGAGGAACTGATCAGATATTCTCTTGATGATCTTTATGACTAGTTTACCTTGACTCATGTACCTCTGTGCAATGAAAACAAATCTCATAAAAACAGGAAAGTTGCATAAACAAGCCTTTATAACATCGTTATCAACTGGGTATACCAATCGTTTGCCCGTCTGCATCAGAGACCAATCTGGTCTCTTTTCTGATCTGTGACATATATTGCATGTCTGAAACATTTTCAAGGATGCATCAGATCTGAGTGAAGAATTATAAATGGGATGCTGTCATAGCTCTTAAAATGCCTTTCTGTTTTTGTACAATTGCTTATATGTGAGGTGTTTACTATGAATCAGATCAAACCAGAAGATTACTTCCGCCTAAAGAAAATTACAAATACCGTACATACAGAAGATCTCAGATATGTTGTATTTCTGACCTCGGCACCTGACCGTAAAGTCTACAGAACAAACAGTGATGTGGTTATTCTGGATACTGAAACAGGTATGACAAATATCCTGGAGCGTAAGAAGCAGATCACTGCCTTGACAGCCTCAGGTAATGATGTACTGATCCAGTATGCCCCGGCATACAGGGCAAAAGCTTCCATGGTATGCCGTTATGAAGTTGGTACCGGAACACTGAAGGAAACATATGAACTGGAAAAAGGATATACACTGAAATACATCCGGAATGATCATGAATGGATCCTTTCACATGTGGAAGACAGGCATGAAGAAGAAACAAAAGGAAAAGGGATCCATATTCTGGAAGAATTCCCTTACTGGGGAGATGGAAGAGGATATATTTCCGGCAAACGAAATGGTCTTTACCTGTATTCCGTAAAAGATAAGACAATGGAAAAACTGACCGGTGAAGTACATGTGGCTGCCAGTGCACTGACAGATAACTGCCTGTATTATTCCGGCAGGGTCTTTGATAATGTCATGGGACCTGCTGCTGAGCTCAGGGCATATGATTTCAAGAAAAAGACGACCACAGTCATCCTAGAAGACAAACAGCAGAGGATCGATGGTGTTGCGACATATGGTAAAGATGTCTTCTGGCTCGGCAGTGATATGAAGAAATACGGTAATCACCAGCTGACTGATATCTGGAAGAACGGGGAAACCCTGCTGTCCTGTGAAGAAAAGTATGCGTTCGGCAAAACACTGTACTGTGATATGACAGCCGGAGGTGATCCGTTCTTCATTGCGGCTGATTCCGGTCTGTACCTGAGAGTGCAGGAAGGCACACATACGAAAGTCGTCAGGATCGATGAAACGGGAATGCATGTACTGGCGGATATTGAAGGCAATATTTCAGGTATGGACCTTGCAGGCAATACGCTGTATGTGACTGCTGCTGTGGCAGATGAAGCACTCTGTCTTTACAGGATCGATGAAGCAGGCATGAAAAAACTGTATGACCCAAATCAGTCATTTTTCAGGTCACACCCTGTATCCAAAGCAGAACCGCTCAATGTTGTAGATCAAAGAGGGGATACGGTGCATGGCTGGGTATTCAAGCCGTTTGACTTTGACGAAACAAAACAGTATCCGGGACTGCTGATGGTACATGGCGGACCGAGATCCTGCAACGGTCCGATGTATACATTCCAGATCCAGATGTTCAATGCCCTGGGATACTTTGTATTTACCTGCAACCCGCATGGTTCGGAAGGATTCGGTGAGAAGTTCGCAGATCTCAGAGGACAGTGGGGAGAGATCGACTTTGAGGATCTGATGCTGTTTACGGACAAAGTCCTGGAAGCATACCCGATGATCGACAAAACAAGAACCGGTATGTTCGGCGGCTCATATGGAGGCTTCATGGCAAACTGGATTGAAGGTCATACAGACCGATTTGCGGCAATCGTATCAAATGCTTCGATCTCTAATTTCTTCAATGATCCGATGACCAGTGAACTGGGGATCAATTTTGACTTCAATGAACTTCAGACGACATGCTGGGATGATCCTTCCGAAGTATGGAAGCACAGTCCTCTGAAATATGCCAATCAGGC
>JAFOMZ010000011.1 GCA_017421125.1 Solobacterium sp. | reverse complement strand
GACGACCAGCTCCAGTTCACCCAGACGGATGATCGTGCTGTCCAGGCAGATATGTACATGGTCGACTTTCAGTTTGCGTTCACAGCCGGCGATCTCGGACAGCAGCCATTTCCGGTCATCGAATTCCACGGCCGTTTCCAGCTTCGCTTCCAGTTCCGCTTTCTTTTCTTCCAGCCCTGATTTATCGGTATCATAATCGACTGTATAACTGACTGTACGGTGTCTGACTCCTGTCAGATCCAGTCTGCCTGTATCCAAAAAACCTGCTGCCCTGGCGGCAATTCCGACAGTCACTCTCTTCAGTTCAGCAAAATCGTTATTGTGTCTGTACAGACGGTTGGACATGTCGCCTGCCGCACCGTTGCTCATGACAGGCTCGACACCAAGATAAGGTGTCAGTTCCCTTCTGACATTTCCCAGCAGGTCTGCGCTCAGATTCAGTTCCAGCGGACTGTTGACCGTGGAATGGCATGCCATATTCACGAAAGCTTCCACAACATTTTCTTCCGCGTCACGGAATTCCAGGATCGTAAATGTCTGGTCTCCCGGCAGGTCCCTGCCGTTGCGGTTGCCGTAAAAACCGATCACTTCATCCTGTCTGTACGTAACATGATCAAACGGTTTTCTGTGCGTATAGGCTTCCTCAACAGCTTTCATTGTCCGTTCAAATACAAGGTCCACATATTCGGGATCAGGCTGATGTTCTCCGCCTGCCGTAAAGACAGGACCGCTGTGTGTATGTGTTGTACTGAATACCGTCAGTTCTTCATCAATGCCATATGTCTCCCTGACTGCTGTTTTTACCCGGTTCCCGAACGTAAAATCGATACCGGCGAGATCAGCGTTGATGAAACAGAGTTCTGTTCCCTCCAGGTTCAGCACAAGAACATGTACTTCCAGTTCATCATGAACTCCGGTTGAAGGTGATTTGCGCATGGCGTGTCCCTGAATAGGTACCGGTCCATGCGGTGTGATGTTCCGTTTTGCGTGAGCAGCTTCAAGCATGATTGTTTTCCTCCCTGCATGTTTTATTGTCTGGATCCTGACTGTAATACACATTTTCGGGGCTGTATCTTACCGCGCTTCCCTGATAGATGTATTTATCACAGCTGATCCTTGGTGTTCCTCTGCGGATCGTTGTTCTGATGCGGTCGTAATTCTGCGGATCCTTCAGGATCGCCTCTGCTGTCTGCAGCAGATATTCGATCGTTACGGGTGACTGGTCGAGCATTCCATGGCCGGGGAATACCCCTTCTATCTCTGATAGCCGGGGCTGCAGTCTCAGCAGCCCGTCTCTCAGGGCTTCCACTGTGTGCAGATGCCAGTACGGGGTGTCCGCAGGCTTGTTCAGGATCCCGGTGAGATCTCCTGAAAACAGGATGCGGTTACAGTGATCAATAAATCCGCTCATGCCCGCACTGTGTCCCGGCAGATGGACCAGTTCCACTTCATAGCCCTGTCCAAGATCGAACCTGTATCCGTCCGGTACGCCTATGATCTCAAACGGATGGAAATCGATGAGGTCGGCAGGATCAAATTCCGTATACAGCGGTCTTCTGTTTTCATCAAAGAGACTGACCCATATGTGCGGGTCATTCTTTTTCTCCATGAACGGAACTTCATATTCATTGCAGTAAATTCTCTCAAACTGTCCGTTCCCCATGCAGTGATCCGGATGGGCATGCGTATTGACTACGATCAGTTCCTTGTTTCCTGTCAGGTAATTGACAAGCCCTTTCAGGTCTCCCAGCCCGAACGACGTATCTATCAGCATTGCCCGCTCAGGCCCGTTGATGAGATACATCCAGGGATCTCCAGCACCGTCCAGACTTTCCGTATAGATTGCCCACATGTTATCCCGCATCCTATACGCTTCCGCATAAGGATCGATCTCCGGGTAAAATTCTTTCAAATCACTGTGCTCCCGCAGGATCTTTATATATGACCAGCGGATGGGTTTTTCTTCTTCTTGAACGATCCGGTGTGATTTCAGTTCTGAACGGATCGGACGCGGTGCTTTTTCCATGTCTTTACCTCTATACTTATCATGATAAAAGTCAACCCGCAGAACTCTCATTCATAAAACGAGTCTTCATAAACACCTTCTGAAGCATAAGAAAAACCCTTCTGCTCAGTGCATCAGGGTTCATTGTCTTTATCAGTCCGCATCAAACTTCAGGGTTCCGGACTTTCCGTCAAATCCCGGATATGTTTCAGGGAAGATATTTCTTGTCTGTTCCATCCAGTATTCCGGATCCTGCTCGGATGGACTGTAGTGTGTCAGCCACATCTGTTTCGGATGTGCTTCCGCGGCGATATGTGCCGCTTCCGAGAATGTCATATGTTTCTTAAGCGCAGCCGCATATTGTTTTTCCTCATCGCCGTACATTCCTTCACAGACAAACAGATCTGCGTTCACAGCGGCTTCCCTGATCGAGTCACATGGTCTGCTGTCTGTTGTGTAGGTGACTTTCAGACCTTTCCTTGGCGGACCCATCACCATATCCGGTGTGAAATGCCCATCTTCACTGTCGATCTCTTCACCTTTCTGCAGGCGGTTCCAGTACTTCAGAGGGATGTTCAATGCCTTTGCCGCATCTGCATTGAACTTACCGGCACGGTCCAGGACCAGTGAATAGCCCCATGTTTCCACACTGTGTGAAACACGGAATGCATGCACATGCAGTTCAGAGAAACCCGGTACATCAAATTCTTCTTTTCTGCCGCTGAGTTCATGTCCCATGACTTCAAACGGGATACCCGCGACTACACAGAGCTTCGGAACGATCTCAAGCAGGCCTTTCGGTCCGACGATCGTAACAGGCTCTGTTCTCCCGGAAGTTCCCATGGACATGAGCATACCCGGAAGACCCATAACATGATCACCATGAAAATGCGTGATCAAGATCAGATCGATATCATGTGCGCTTAAGCCTGCCTGCTTCATTGCGATCTGTGTTCCTTCACCCGCGTCGATCAGTATATTCCTTCCCCTGTACCTGACAACAAGAGATGTCAGCCAGCGGCCAGGCAGCGGCATCGTGCCGCCGCACCCAAGCAAAGTAATATCCAGCATACTAACTCCGTCTGTAATCATATCATGAACTTCTTTATTTCATACGCAATTGTCGCCAATGAGCTCTGCTCATCAAAGCCTATACTGAGGATGTAATGACATCATGGAGGGAATATGCTGAGAAAAGATACAAATGAATATCATGTGACTGATGCGAATATTTACTGGATTCCGGAAGAACTGTTTACTGATGAGAAACTCTTTCATGCTTTCCTGCGTACCGTTCCGCAGGAGTACGGCGTCAGAGCTGTCGGTTATGTTCTTGACGACGGCAGGAAAGCGATTAAGATCGAAAAACCCGAAGGATACGATAACCTGAACTATTTCCAGGGTGACTATGTCCTTGATCACCAGCTGGAGGAAATGGATGAAGCGGGTGTCGACAAAGCAGTCATGAAGCTTCCGGGATGTCAGGAATGGATGGATCTTGATCTGTGCAGGAAGTTCAACGATCTGTCTGCTCAGTTCTCTGAACGTACCGGCGGACGAATGGTACCGCTGGCTGTTGTGCCTCCGTATGGAGATCAGGAAAGCCTGGATGAACTGGACAGATGCATCAATGAACTTCATATGCACGGCGTACAGGTTTCTGCACATTACGGCACAAAATATCTGGATGATCCGATGTTCCGGACATTCTTCAAACATGTCAACGATCTGAATATCCCTGTTTATGTACACCATACTCCTCTGCCTGTAGATCATCAGTCCCTGATCGACTACAACAATCTGAGAAGATCTTTCGGCAGATGCCAGGACCAGGTGACTGCAGTTTCCCGGGAAATATTCAGCGGAATGTTTGATGAACTGCCCAACCTGAAAATGGTTCATTCCATGCTGGGCGGTGCTTATTATGCGTTTGTTACGATGTTCTTCCCGACCGATTCCGGCGGAGGACGCTTCCAGGCTGGCAGAACAGACATCAAGGAGCAGTTCAGAGAACATATTTATTTCGAGTTGTCCCATTCACAGCCCTGGGGAAAAGAAAACCTCGAACTGGCTGTAAAGATTCTTGGCGCGGATCACATGATCTACGGATCAAGTTATCCTGTCAAAAAGATATGGCTGACCGGAGGCCCGCAGTTTGTGGCAGACCTGGATATCTCCGAAAAGGAAAAAGAACTGATCCTCTCAGGTACTGCAGAGAAGATCTATCATTTATAAGAAGCGAAAAAGCCGGTTTGACCGGCTCTTCTTCTTTATGCAGTCTTCTGACTGTGCTGTCAGACAGATCTTAGAAGTTTTCTTTCTTGATCTCGAAGAATGACTCTTTGTATCCGCACAGAGGGCAGACTTTCGGTGCTTTTTTAGCAGTCAGTGTGTAACCGCAGATCTCGCACTGACATACAACAGGTTCTTCTTTTTCGAACACTTTGGAACCTTCAACGTTTGCCTTGAGTTTCAGATAACGTTCTTCGTGTTCTTTTTCTACCTTGGCAACCATGTCCATCTGAGCAGCGATCCTTGTGAAGCCTTCTTCACGG
>JAFOMZ010000010.1 GCA_017421125.1 Solobacterium sp. | reverse complement strand
GACGACCAGCTCCAGTTCACCCAGACGGATGATCGTGCTGTCCAGGCAGATATGTACATGGTCGACTTTCAGTTTGCGTTCACAGCCGGCGATCTCGGACAGCAGCCATTTCCGGTCATCGAATTCCACGGCCGTTTCCAGTTTCGCTTCCAGTTCCGCTTTCTTTTCTTCCAGCCCAGACTTGTCGGTATCATAATCGACGGTATAACTGACTGTACGGTGTCTGACCCCTGTCAGGTCCAGTCTGCCTGTATCCAAAAAACCTGCTGCCCTGGCGGCAATTCCGACAGTCACTCTCTTCAGTTCAGCAAAATCGTTATTGTGTCTGTACAGACGGTTGGACATATCACCGGCAGCACCGTTGCTCATGACAGGTTCCACACCCAGATAAGGCGTGAGTTCTCTTCTGACATTTCCGAGCAGGTCAGCGCTCAGGTTCAGTTCCAGCGGACTGTTGACCGTGGAATGGCATGCCATATTGACGAAAGCTTCCACAACATGTTCTTCCGCGTCACGGAATTCTAGGATCGTAACTGTCTGGTCTCCCGGCAAGTCACGACCATTGCGGTTGCCGTAAAAACCGACTACCTCATCCTGCCGGTATGTCACATGATCAAACTGTTTTCTGTGCGTATACGCTTCCTGAACAGCTTCCATTGTCCGCTCAAACAGCATATCCATATACGCCGGGTCCGGTTTGTGGTCTCCGCCTGTTGTTGTGACAGGTCCGCTGTGTGTATGCGTTGTACTGAATACCGTCAGTTCCTCATCAATACCGTATGTTTCCCTGACAGCTGTTTTTACCCGGTTCCCGAACGCAAAGTCAATGCCTGCAAGATCCGCGTTGATGAAACAGAGTTCTGTCCCTTCAAGGTTCAGCAATAGTACATGTACTTCCAGTTCATCATGAACGCCTGTAGATGGTGATTTTCGCATGGCATGTCCCTGGATGGGGACAGATCCTTGCGGTGTAATGATCCGTTTTGCATGAGCAGCTTCTAACATGGTTGCTTTCCTCCTGATCTGTTTTGTTGCTTTGTATCCTGCAATTACTATGATAAAGGCCCGTCCGAAGAACTCTCACTCATAAAACGAGCCTGTATAAATGACTTCTGAAACATATAAAAACCCTTCTGCGCAGGGCATCAGGGTTCATTGTCTTTATCAGTCCGCATCAAACTTCAGGGTTCCGGACTTTCCGTCAAATCCCGGATATGTTTCAGGGAAGATATTTCTTGTCTGTTCCATCCAGTATTCCGGATCCTGTTCCGACGGGCTGTAGTGTGTCAGCCACATCTGTTTCGGATGTGCTTCCGCGGCGATATGTGCCGCTTCCGAGAATGTCATGTGTTTCTTCAACGAAGCGGCATATTGTTTTTCATCATCGCCGTACATTCCTTCACAGACAAACAGGTCTGCGTTCACGGCAGCTTCTTTGATCGATTCACACGGTCTGCTGTCTGTTGTATAGGTGACCTTCAGGCCTTTTCTCGGAGGACCCATTACCATATCCGGTGTAAAGTGACCGTCTTCACAGTCGATCTCCTCACCCTTCTGCAGGCGGTTCCAGTACTTCAGAGGAATGTTCAGTTCTTTAGCTGCCTCAGCATTGAACTTCCCTGCACGGTCCAGGACCAGTGAATAACCCCATGTTTCCACACTGTGTGAAACACGGAACGCATGCACATGCAGCTCAGCAAATCCCGGAACATCAAATTCTTCTCTCCTGCCGCTGAGTTCATGTCCCATGACCTCAAACGGGATGCCGGCGACTACACAGAGCTTCGGAACGATCTCAAGCAGGCCTTTCGGTCCGACGACCGTTACCGGTTCGGTTCTTCCGGAAGTTCCCATGGACATCAGAATACCGGGAAGACCCATGACGTGGTCACCATGAAAATGCGTGATCAGGATCAGATCAATATCATGCGCACTCAGGCCTGCCTGTTTCAGTGCGATCTGTGTTCCTTCACCCGCGTCGATCAGTATATTCCTTCCCTTGTATCTGACAAGAAGAGATGTCAGCCAACGGTTCGGCAGCGGCATCGTGCCGCCGCATCCAAGCAATGTAATATCCAGCATATCGGCTCCGTCTGTAATCATATCATGAACTGCTTTTGTTGTTGCGCAATTGTCTGAGCTTCTGTCAGAAGCGAAAAAGCCGGTTTGACCGGCTCTTCTTCTTTACGCAGTCTTCTGACTGTGCTGTCAGACAGATCTTAGAAGTTTTCTTTCTTGATCTCGAAGAATGACTCTTTGTATCCGCACAGAGGGCAGACTTTCGGTGCTTTTTTAGCAGTCAGTGTGTAACCGCAGATCTCGCACTGCCATACAACAGGTTCTTCTTTTTCGAACACTTTGGAACCTTCAACGTTTGCCTTGAGTTTCAGATAACGTTCTTCGTGTTCTTTTTCTACCTTGGCAACCATGTCCATCTGAGCAGCGATCCTTGTGAAGCCTTCTTCACGG
>JAFOMZ010000113.1 GCA_017421125.1 Solobacterium sp. | reverse complement strand
TTCGGTCAGGGATACCGGATGGAAGGGGACAGAAGATCATGAAACGGTTTTTCAGAACGATCATCGGAAAAGCACTGCTGTTTATCGTATGCATTGCTGCAGCAGTCACTCTGATCGCTGGAACATGTGCTGCCGTATATATCCTTGGAAACGGTTTAAGTTTTTATCAGAATACTGAACAGGAACTCAAGGACAGTACCGAACAAAGGATCGCCGGCGGTCCTGCATATGACTGTATGAATTCATATCTGTATGAAGGATATTATTCCTATGACGGAGGATGCAGGATCTATCAGGACGGTACTATCATATACAGAACACAGGGAGAAGAACCCGACAGCAAACACCGCTACTACTTTGACCTTACTGTTGAAAAACAAAATGAAGAATCTGATCCGGGATCAACCTGGTATCTTATCTATGATTCCTCTGAAGTTTCGGCAGATCAGAATACTGAATACTATACGGTCAGGATCGTTCTGAATGAGACATCCAGAGAAGTCATGCATATCCGGGTCTCAGAATATCTCATCGATCTGTTATGGCAGATCAGATATGCGGTCTACGGGATCATCCCGGCAGCGCTGATCATCATGGTCTTCTGCTTCATCGAATTGATGAAAGCTACCGGACATCGTCCTGATACAGAGGAAATCTATCCCGGACCGCTGTATAAAGTGCCGTTTGATCTTATGGTTGTCGTTTCTCTCATGTTCGGGATCTTAGCACTGACAGTAATAATGAATATCAGCAGAGGCATAGATCTTTATGAATTCACGGGGGCAGGTGCAGTCGGTATCCTCGGTCTGATCGTCGGGATTGGTCTATGCATGAGCGCGGCTGTCCGGATCAAACTCCATACGTTCATCCAGAACAACATCTGCTGGATGATCCTGATGATCCTGTGGAAATGGTGTCTGAAGTTCTGGGAGCTGCTGAAGAAACTCTTCCGGTTCAATATGGAACTGTTAGGCAATCTCCCCCTGATGTGGAAGACATGTGTCTTCCTTGCGGTGATCTGTTTCCTGGAGGCTGTTGTGATCGTTGTGACAAGACGCTCTGTGGAATTTGAGATCCTTCTGTTCCTGATGGAAAAGATGCTGCTGGTACCCGCTGTCCTGTACTTTGTTCTCTGCCTGCAGAGGCTGAAAAGAGGCGGTACAGCACTGGCAGAAGGGGATCTGTCCTATCAGACTGATACAAAAGGACTGTTCTGGGAACTGAAGGAACACGCGGATGATCTCAACAGGATCGCGGGAGGTATGGGCATCGCTGTGGAAGACAGGATCAGGAGCGAACGGATGAAGACGGAACTGATCACGAATGTATCTCATGATATCAAAACACCGCTGACGTCGATCATCAATTATGCGTCGCTGATCAGCGAGGAAGAGTGTGAAAACGAGAAGATCACAGAATATTCTGAAGTGCTCGTCAGGCAGTCGGAAAAGCTGAAGCGGCTGATCGAAGATCTTGTGGAAGCGTCCAAAGCATCGACCGGCAACCTTGATGTGATCCTTACCCCGTGTGACGCATCAGTATTCCTTGCCCAGGCGTCTGGAGAATACGAAGAAAAACTGAATCAGGCAGAACTCACACTTGTAACAAAACAGCCTGATAAGAAGATCATGATCATGGCTGATGGCAGAAGGATGTGGCGTATCTTCGATAACCTGATGAACAATATATGCAAATACGCACAGCCGGGTACACGAGTCTATCTGTCTCTGGAAGAAACAGACGGACAAGCGGTGATCTCGTTTAAAAACACATCCAGGGAAGAACTGGATATGTCTGAAGAAGAACTGATGGAACGCTTTACGAGAGGGGATTCATCAAGAAATACAGACGGCAACGGACTTGGACTGTCGATCGCCCGGAGTATGGCAGAGCTGCAGAACGGTACGCTGAATATATCGATCGATGGAGATCTGTTTAAGGCGGTGCTGAGATTCCCGGTGATCAGGCAGCAGGCATAATGGTCATTCATAATTGTATGTTGGAAAAGCGCATTGATATGCGCTTTCTTTTTGCGTTAATTTACTGTTAAACGCTCATTGTAAAGATTTATTATCTGTAATGACCGGCATAAGTGATCATGACCATGATTGTTGATAACGATGTTATCGATCGCTTTCGTTTGTTTTATGGTGTTTATGCAATACAGCTATGCGCGAGATCCTAAAAAGAATCATTTTGTTTCATTGAAATGAATGGTCAGATGATACAATAGATACAGAATTCAAATGAAAAAAGACAATTCAGGAGGATAATCTATGAAAATACTGTTTGTGACGAGTGAATGCGCTCCGTTCTCCAAATCAGGCGGTCTGGCAGATGTTGCTTTTTCACTGCCGCCTGCTCTGTTGAAGGAAGACAATGAGATCATGATCATTACGCCTTACTACAAGTGCGTAAAAGAAAGATTCTCAGACAAAGTGGAATATGTCATGAACCGCAATGTACGTCTTGGCAATGCAGATCTTTACTGCGGACTGCTCAAAGGGGAACTGTCAGGCGTACCGGTATGGTTTATTGACAATGAAGCATTGTTCTACAGAGATAAGTTATACGGATATGATGACGATAAATTCCGCTTTGCATGGTTCTCCAAGGCTATCATCGATGTCATGGAAAACCTTGATTTCATCCCGGAGATCCTGCACTGCAATGACTGGGAGACAGCACTGAGCGTCATTTATCTGAAGGATGACCAGGCTCGCAGACCTAACTACAGAAATATCCGTACAGTCTATACGATCCATAATATTGCTTATCAGGGTCAATTCGGAGCGAATGAACTGACAGATACGTTTGCCCTGGATCCGGGCTGGTATGACGGCGGACTTGGTTATGTTTACCAGGGCAGACATGACGTCAACCTCATGAAAGGCGCGATGCTGATGGCGGATGCTGTATCCACCGTATCACCGACTTACGCAAGGGAACTTCATACACCGCAGTTCGGCAAGGGACTGGAAGGTGTATGCGATATGATCGAATCCAAGATGTACGGTATCCTGAACGGCATTGATCCCGCACATTATGATCCGGGCAAAGATCCCCGTATTCCGTGCAATTTCACGGCAGACGATAAATCCGGCAAGGCTGTCTGCAAAGAATACATCCAGGAAACATTCGGCCTGAAGAAAGAAAGATCCTGGCCGCTGTTCGCCGTAGTCGCAAGACTTGTTGAACAGAAGGGCATTGAGCTGATCAGGGAAATCCTGCCGAGAATGATGAAGAAGGGTATCCAGCTTGTGATCTTCGGACAGGGTGAGAGAAAGTATGTCGATTACTTCAATCACTGCAAAGAACTGTATCCCGGACAGTTTGGATTCTCCGATCAGTACACTGAAGAAATGGCTGCGAAGGTATTTGCCGGAGCAGATTTCTACCTGATGCCTTCTGCATTTGAACCGTGCGGACTCTCCCAGATGATGGCAATGCGCTACGGTACTGTTCCGATCGTTCATGAAACAGGCGGATTGAAAGACACAGTCAGACCTTACTCTGAATTTGACGGGATCGGTGATGGTTTCTCATTCGACAGCTATCAGGGCAAGGCACTGATGCTGGCTATCGATGCGGCCATCAAGATCTATTTCGGTGAGCATGATGTATTTGAAGTTATCAAAGACAGATGCATGAGGAAAGACTTCTCATGGACAAAGTCTGCCATGACTTATATGAAGATGTATTCGGATATCTGCGGACATGGTTCCGACCCGAACGTTACATTCAAGGATGCGTATGATGCGCTGGAAGTTGTCTATACAGATCTGGAGGAGCTTCGCAATCAGTATCTTGCGCTGATGCCGGATGATTATCAGAATGTATGCCAGGTGAGGATCGAAGGACCGGGCGAGGGCACATTCTATCTGAAGTTTACAAAAGCCGGCATGGAAATGGCGCCTTACAATTATGAAGGAGCTGATATCAATATTGCCGCAAGCTTTGACAATCTCTACAATATGGCGATCGGTACCGTTTCTGCCGATAAACTGTTCGTCAACGGACAGATGAAAGTCGAAGGAAATATCTCCAAGGGTGCAGAGATGCGCTATCTGATTGGCAGGGGCATGGAACGCTGAGCGATCGTTTCAAACTGATCAAAAAAAGACATATGGCGGGTGAATTGACCATATGTCTTTTCATTCGGGTTTCTTCATTATGAAGCTGTGATCTTTTTGCGCCTGACGGATTTGCTTTCGTCCAGTTTCCGATAGAATACTTCGATCGGACCTTTTGCGATCTCATAGAGGAAATCCGTCAGCTGGTCTTTGGATATGCGGTCAGGGTTTTTGAGCCACAGCAGGATCATGGCTGTCAGGGCGTCCGTGATAAACGATTCGGACATCTGCAGAACAAGATCATTCTGGATCTCATCGGTATTGTCATACAGTGAAGCCAGGGTAGACTTGATGAAAATACTGTGGATCATACGGCGCAGCGATGCTTCGGAACATCTGGCAAGGATACGGAACAGATCCTGGTTATCATAGATCATGTTGATGCACCATTCAGATGTCGAATACATCGTGTTGTTGGAAAGCTTTTTGATGATCTCGGGGTTCAGTTCATTCAGCATCCTTTCCTCGGTCTCGCGGCAGATCTGTTCAAGAACCTGATACTTGTTCTCGTAATGCGAATAGAACGCATTCCTGGAAATGCGGGCTTTCGCGCAGATGTCTTTGATATGTACATCCTGGATATCATATTCCGACGCACATGAAAGGAATGCCTGTTTGATCAGATCTTCAGTCTTGATGTAGCGCAGATCGTTCTGATTCATAAAAGCCTCCTGATGATAAATGACATAATTAAACTTCATGTAACTTATCTCACATTCTTTTTTTGTTGTCAATTCAACCGGAAAAACAGATATGCTACATTGTTTTTGGAAAGAAAATCAGCATCTCTCAAAAAATTCCGATCTGCATCTTATTAGAACATACCAATGAAGGAGGTAAGTTATCATGCGTTTTTCCAACACTTTTTCACCGTATCATATCGGCAGCCTTGAAGTAAAAAACAGGCTCATCGTACCGGCAATGGACTCCGGTGTATTCGACCAGAAAGGCTTTGTTTATCAGCCGACACTTGATTACTACGGAGCTCGTGCAGCAGGCGGATTCGGTCTGGTTATCATTGAGATCACTGCCGTAGAACCGACCGGCGTAGGCATGCCCTGCGAACCTGCAGGCTGGACAGATGAATGCATTCCCGGCATGACAAAGCTGGCATCCGTTATCCATGAAAACGGCGCAAAGACGATCGTACAGCTGCACCACGCAGGACGTGAAACAGTATCCGCAATGGCCGGCAAGGTCGTCGCACCGTCCTCAGTACCGTGTCCGACAAACCGTGAAACACCGAAAGAATTCACTACACAGGAAGTCTATGATCTCATACAGCACTATGTAGACGCAGCAGTACGTATGCAGAAGTCTGGATTCGACGGAGTCGAGATCCACGCATCCCATGGCTATATGGGCGGTCAGTTCCTCTCACCGCGTTCCAATAAGCGTGTCGATGAATTCGGCGGCGGTGTTGAAGGCAGAGCATACTTCATGAAACTCGTCTGCGAAGGCATCAAGAAAGCCTGCGGCGAAGACTTCGTTGTTACAGCACGTCTGTCCTCCAAGGAAAACCGTATCGGCGGCATCGAGATGGAAGAAACGATCGTATTCGCATCCATGCTCGAAGAATTCGGATATGACGCACTTCATATCTCGGCAGGTACATATGAAACATGGGAGACGATCGTTCCTCCTACAGCATGGCCTTCCGGATGGAACCT
>JAFOMZ010000009.1 GCA_017421125.1 Solobacterium sp. | reverse complement strand
GTTCCATCAGTTCTTCTTCACGGCTGCTGTACTTCTCAAGATCTTCCAGGATCTCCTTGATCTCGATCCTTGCCGCTCTCAGGCTTTCTTTCCTTCCTATGCTTCGCTTCGCTGCCTCTACAATCTGCGCTGCTTTCTTCTTTCCTACTGCTCTGATCTTCGCTTCTCTCCAGAGCTGATTCACTCCGTCAACGTCTAACACAATGACATCCTCCGGCAGCGGCGCCTGTTTCAGTACTATCTTTGCGCTTACTGCATTGATGTCTGTATACAATGACGGAAACTCCGGGAAGTAGATGCTGAACCACCTTGCCAGCCTGTTCTTTACTCTGGCCAGACTCTGTGTTGCCTGCAGTCTCAGATTGTTCAGATCACGTATTTCTGCATAGATCCCTTCCGGCATGTATGGAAATACATATCTTCCTTCAGTCATCAGTCCGGCGATCGTCTTGGGATCTTTTCTGTCATTCTTGTTCGGATTCGTATCATCCAGTTCCTTTGACTTCTTCACATGTGCCGGATTGATATGTGCCAATACCATTCCATGTCCTTTAATGAAGTTCGCCAGATTGATCCAGTAATGGCCTGTTGGCTCCATTCCGCATATGATGTACTTCCTGCCATTCGTCCTCATAATGTCAGTTGTCCATGCTTCAAATGCATCGAATCCTTCTTCATCATTACTGAAACCAAATGCTTTCCTGGATAATTCAACTTTCCGATTCGTAAATGCTCTGGCATAATGCTTTTCACTCCCTACATCTATGCCGATCAGAAGCCATTCATCAGTAAGCATTTCGATCTTTTCGTTCTGTGTGTTACAATTCATCATGTACCTCCGTAATCTTGAACTGTGCTAACCGACCAGTCAGCAGATTCAATTTTACCTGAGGTACTTTTTCTTTGCCTCCTTAGCTCTCTGATCTGTCTTCCTGTTTATATGTTACAGGAAGCTCCTGAATACCGAAAAAAAGATATTCTTTTATATTATGCGCTGTTTTCAGGCTTGTATAACACGAATTTTTGTAATTTTGGCCTTAGTTTCTGACTATGACTTGGAAACGCTTACATCTACAATCTTTATTGTGAGGTGCAGATCAAGCGCACCGGATCTATAAAAGGAGAATACTCATGGAAAAGGAAACACTTACTCAGACAACGGATGGTACTGTTGAATACCGTCGTGCAAAACTATGGCAGATCATTCTGGTCGCTTTCAATGCCTTTAACGGCATGGCAGTTTATTTTCTGATCGGTCTTGCAAGCTATTCCGCCAGCATCGGTTACGGAATCGCAACACTTGCTGTCGGCGGACTGCTCACATTTACACGTATCTTTGACGCGATCACCGATCCTGTCCTGGCCTTCCTCTATGACCGGGTCATGACACCGTTCGGCAAGGTCCGTCCGCTGATGGTCGTTGGATGGCTGATCCAGTGTCTCGGCCTGCTCTGCATGTTCAACTTCTTCTCCAGCAAAGGCCATGGAGTTGCTGTGTTCCTTGGATTCTATATGCTGTACGTCATCGGTTATACGATCATCAACATGACAGCGCAGACACTGCCTGCACTCATGACAAATGATCCGAAACAGCGTCCGACAGTCGGTGTCTGGCAGACAGCACTGAACTACATCACACCGATGGCACTGAATATTATCGTTTATACAAAACTGATGCCGGCATTCGGCGGAAGCTTCAACCAGGAATTCCTGAACATCGTAACATGGCTGTGCGTAACGATCTCCTTTGTCGGTGTCGTACTGGTCTGCATCGGTATCTCCGCATATGACAAACCGGAAAACTTCGAAGGCATCGGCAAAACAGAACACCTGAAGCTGAAAGATATGGTTGATGTTCTTAAGAGCAACAAACCCCTTCAGAGCTATATCATTTCCGCTTCCTCTGACAAGATCGCCCAGCAGGCTTCATCTGCATCGATCGTCGGTACGATGCTGAACGGTATCCTGATCGGAAATATGGGTCTTGCGACAACTCTCAGCATGATCGGTATGCTGCCGTCGATCCTGTTTGCGATCTATGGAGCACGTTACGCCGGCAAGCACGGCAACAAGGAATCCATCGTTACATGGACACGCAATTCACTGATCGCCAATGCGGTCATGATCCTCTTCTTCATCATCGTCCGTTACACTGCAGGAACACAGTCCATCGCACATATGGGAATTACAATGATTGCGTTCGTTGTACTGACATTCATCGTCAACGGATTCTCGATGTGTGTTACAACAGCCAATACAGGCTTCATGGCTGACATCATCGACTATGAACTCGATCGTTCCGGCAAATATATTCCGGCCGTTGTCACAGGTACTTACAGCCTGGTAGATAAGATCGTTTCTTCCTTCTCTGCTGCGATCGCAACAGGATGCGTTGCCCTGATCGGCTATACGACTACCATGCCGCAGCCGGGTGACCCTTCTACAGGCGGCGTCTTCTTCATGACGATGTTCCTGCGCTACGGTCTGGCGATCCTCGGCTTCCTCTGCACACTTTGGGCAATGAAGAGCTGCGGATTGGACAGAAAAGAAATGGAAAGAGTACAGAAAGACATCGCAGACAGAAAAGAAGAAGCACAGAAAGAATTTTTAGAGGAAGAACTGCATAAAGGAGATCCTGTAAATGCGTAAAACTACAATACTGAGGGACGAATGGAAATTTCTGAAGGCTGATATCCCATGTGAAACTGCCATGGAATATGCTGCTCAGGGAGAAACCGTTTCCCTGCCGCATACATGGAATGCTGTTGACGGACAGGATGGCGGAAATGATTACCATCGCGGAACATGCTGGTATGTGAGAGAACTGAGCAAAGAAGAAACAGAAGGAGAACGCCTGTTTCTCGAATTTGCCGGTGCAGCAATGAGCGCAGATGTGTATCTGAACGGAAAACACCTGGCGCATCATGACGGCGGATATTCAGCATTTCGTACAGAACTGAGCGGACATCTGGCAGAAACAAATATTCTGGCAGTATCCGTAAACAACGCAGACAGCCGTACGGTATATCCGCAGAAAGCAGACTTTACCTTCTATGGCGGTCTCTACAGACCGGTCAGTCTGATCGCGGTTCCTGAGGAGCACTTTGAACTGTTGAAAGACGGAACACCGGGCATCAAAGTGACGCCTGTCGTAGATCTTGAAAAGAAATGTGCGCATGTCACTGTCGAGACATGGCATAACGGAAACAGTGTTGAGATCACAGTCAACGGGGAAACAAAAACATGTGAAAACAAAGCGGAATTCGTTATTGAAAATGTACATCTGTGGGACGGCCTGGATGATCCGTTCCTCTATACAGCTTCCGCAAAACTGCCCTCCGGTGATGAAGTCAGTACAAGATTCGGCTGCAGGGTATTCGCATGTGATCCGCAGAAGGGCTTCTTCCTGAACGGACGCAGCTATCCGCTGCGCGGGGTCAGCCGCCATCAGGACCTGAAAGGCAAAGGGAATGCTGTCGGCAGGGAAGATCTTGAAGCAGATATGGCGATCATCCGTGAACTCGGTGCCAATACACTGCGTCTTGCCCATTACCAGCATGCTCAGGAATTCTATGATCTGTGCGATGAAAACGGCATCGTTGTTTGGGCGGAGATCCCGTATATCACGATGCATATGAGTGAAGGCAGGGAAAATACACTGAGTCAGATGAAAGAACTGATCACCCAGTGCTATAACCATCCGTGCATTGCCGTATGGGGTCTGTCCAATGAGATCACCGCTGCCAGCGCAGTCAATGAAGATCTGCTGGAAAACCACAGACTGCTGAATGAACTGTGCCATAAAATGGATCCGACACGTCTTACGACCATGGCAAATGTATTCATGCTCGAAACAGACAGTCCGATCCTGGAGATCCCGGATATCAACAGCTACAATCTGTACTTCGGATGGTATCTCGGTGATCTGGAACAGAACGATGAGTTCTTCGATGAATACCATGAAAAATATCCGGACAGAGTGATCGGATTCTCTGAATACGGTGCGGATGCCAATCCGGCATTCCATTCATCCCATCCGGAAAAGGGTGACTATACGGAAGAATATCAGGCACTGTATCATGAACATATGCTGAGGATGATCGAAGATCGTCCGTATCTCTGGGCAACGCATGTATGGAATCTGTTTGATTTTGCGGCAGACGGAAGAGATGAAGGCGGAAAGCACGGCGAAAACCAGAAAGGACTGGTGACGTTCGACCGTCAGACCCGCAAGGATGCATTCTGGCTGTACAAAGCTGCCTGGAATCATAAGGAACCGTTTGTTCATCTGTGCGGTAAGCGGTATGTCAACCGCTGTGAAGATGAAACAGAGATCAAAGTATATTCCAATCAGAATGAAGTCCGTCTGTATGTTGACGGTACACTGATCGCATCGGAGACCGGTAAGACTGTATTCCGATTCAGGATCCCGCTGATAGGCAATCATGTGATCCGTGCGGAAGCAGGAAATGTTTCTGACACCATGTGCATCAACAGAGTCAGCGAACCGGACGAAAGCTATATCTTCAATAAAGCAGCGGCTTCCGTTACCAACTGGTTTGATGCGGAAGAGATCGATCCTTCCTGCTTCTCCATTCAGGATACGCTGGGAGCGATCCGTGAAAATCCGCAGGCAGGAGCAATCATCGACGCAATGATGGCAAAAGGTGCTTCAGAGCGCGGTGATGTGGCAGATGCGGTCAAAGATAATCCCGGCCTTCAGAGAATGATGGCCAGAATGACATTAATGTCCCTGCTCAAGCAGAGCGGAGCGGATGAAGAAAGCATCAAGCAGCTCAACCGTGTTCTGCAGGGAATCAAAAAAGCATAAGTAAATTAGAGAAAGGGTGGATCATATGAGAAAAGGTGTACAGCAGATCATGCTGGGAACTGTAACAAAAAACAGAGAACAGGCAGTGAATGCTCTGATGAGGATCAGAACAGCCGGTTATGACGGAATCGAATTGAACCGCTTTATGATCCACCCCAGTTCCCTGATGGTAAGGGCACTCACCAAAGCGGCAGGCATGCCGACGGGAAACGGCGGAAAGCTGGACTGGCATGCGATGATAAAAGAAAGCGGACTGTCAGTGATCAGCCTGCATACGGATCTCGGGTCACTGGAAAAAGAAACAGAAGAGGTGATCAGGGAAGCGAAGAGCTTTGATACAGACAGAGTCGTTATAACCGGAATGTACCGGTTTGATTATTCCGATGAGTCATCTGTAAAAGATCTGACAGGACGTCTGAACCGGACAGGAAAAGTACTGAAAGAAAATGGTCTGCATCTGCTTTACCACAATCACAATGTAGAACTGCTTCAGGTCAAACCGGGTGTGCGCGCATACGATATCCTGCTTGAAGAAACAGATCCTGATTACGTGAACTTTGAGTTTGACAGCTACTGGTTTACGGACGGAGGAGCAGATGCGGCGTACTGGATGGAAAAGCTTGGTTCCCGCATGAAGCTCTGGCATATCAATGACCGGGGAAGCAGGCAAAGCGGTCCTGCAATGACGCCGATCCTGAAAGCAGACAGTATGGAGCTTGGCACGGGAAATATGGATCTCGACGGACTGAAGGATCTTGCTGTGGGCAATGGCATAGAAGCTGTTGTGCTGGAAAGTCATAAGAACTGGATCGATAAAGATCCGCTGAAAAGTATTGAACTGAGTGCCGCATGGCTGAATGAGAGGTTCTGATATGGAAAAGAATCGTTATTACGGAACACTTCCTGCAGTCTGGCAGGCAAAATGGATCGATCCGGAACTGCCGCATGATCCGTCTGTAAAGCAGCCTGCTTCAGTACTGCGCAAACAGTTCGAAGCAGGAACGATCAGTTCCGCAGTGCTTTATATGACATGCCATGGTCTTTATGAAGCTTATCTGAACGGACAGCGCGTCGGGAACTATGTGCTGGCACCGGGAACCGGTGACTATCGCAAACGTCTTTGTGTTCAGGCATATGATGTCAGTGATCTTCTGAAAACAGGAACAAACGAACTGATCGTAACACTCGGAGACGGATGGTACCGGGGAAGTGTCGGTATTGACGGTCTGCGCAATTATTACGGTGAAGACATTGCGCTGCTCTGTCAGCTGGAAGCGGATGGCAAGGCGGTCTGTTTCAGTGATGAGACCTGGGAAGCTTCCCAACAGGGTCCAATCAGGGTGAATGATCTTCAGCAGGGAGAAACATATGATGCCCGTAAGGAAGAGATCACAGACTGGCATCCTGTGACTGTCAGGGATTTTGATTACAGGAACCTGAAAGCAGATCAGAGCGTTCCGGTCAGAGAACAGGAGCGTTTTGCGGGCAGGATCATAAAGACTCCGAACGGAGAAACAGTGATCGATTTCGGACAGAATCTTGCCGGATATACAGAACTTCATATCAATACGGTATCAGGTCAGAAGATCACGCTCTGGCATGGTGAAACACTGGATGAAAACGGCAATTTTACCCAGACCAACTTTGATCCGGGTGACCGCAACAAAAACGGAGGCATTCCCCAGAAAATCGAATATGTATGCAAAGACGGGGAGAATATTTACCATCCTTCCTTC
>JAFOMZ010000112.1 GCA_017421125.1 Solobacterium sp. | reverse complement strand
TACCGCAAACCGCAATTGGAAAACACCTTGAAACATCTGCATGCTATAATAGTCGTTGGAGATCCAACTTTTTATGGTGAAAACAGCTGACAGATGGAATGATTACAGATTATTGGATGCAGGAGACGGCGAAAAGCTCGAACAGTGGGACAATATCGTCCTGCGCAGACCCGATCCCCAGGCGATCTGGCCGAGGGACAAATCGTTCGCGTTATGGAACCGCGCTGATGCAGTCTATCACCGCTCAAGTTCAGGCGGAGGAAAATGGGAGTACAAGAAAAAGCTCCCTGAATCCTGGACAATCAGATATGATTCGCTGACGTTCAAAGTCTCCCCTACGGGTTTCAAACACACCGGGATCTTCCCTGAACAGGCTGTCAACTGGGACTGGATGGGCGATCTGATCCGCACGCATAAAGATGAAGAACTTCGCATTCTGAACCTGTTTGCCTATACGGGAGGTGCTACGATGGCCTGCTCCGCAGCAGGCGCTGCCGAAGTCGTCCACGTGGACGCTGCCAAGGGCATGGTCAAATGGGCTCAGGAAAACCGTGATCTTTCCGGACTGCAGGACCGCAGGATCCGCTTCATCGTAGACGACGTTCAGAAATTCGTGGAACGTGAGAAACGCCGGGGAAGAACATATCACGGGATCCTGATGGATCCGCCTTCCTATGGAAGAGGACCGGACGGAGAAATGTGGAAATTCGAGACCGAGATCATCAAGCTGATCAACGCCTGCCTGGACATCCTGGACGAGCATGCACTCTTCTTCCTGATCAATTCCTATACAACAGGATTCTCCTCCATCGTTCTGGAAGATATCATGAAAACAATGATCCTCACAGAACATCCGGACGGGAGGATCGATACCGGAGAAGTAGCTCTCCCGATCGAACACCGGAATCTTCTCCTGCCATGCGGCATATACGGAAGATGGCAGCGCAATGATTGAAGTACTGTACGAAGATAATCACCTGCTGTGCGTCAGGAAGCCGGTCAATGTACCGGTACAGGAAGACGCCAGCGGAGATGATGATCTGCTGTCCATGTGCAAGGCATATCTCAAGGAAACATACCATAAACCCGGCAATGTTTACCTGGGACTTGTACACAGACTGGACAGGCCTGTCGGCGGTGCGATGGTTTTCGCCAAAACTTCAAAGGCTGCTTCCAGGCTGTCAGATTCGATCCGGAAAGGTGAGATCATAAAAGAATATACGGCGATCCTGGACGGTGTCATCAAACCGTCTTCCGGTATTCTGAAGGACTACCTGAAAAAGGACAGCCGCACGAACACATCTGAAGTGACCGATAAAGACAGCGGAAAGTATTGTGAACTGTCATATGAGACGATCGCTGTTGAAAACGGACATTCGATCGTAAAGATCCTGCTTGCGACAGGCAGATCACATCAGATCAGAGTGCAGTTCGCCTCAAGAGGCGTTCCGCTGCTCAATGACCAGAGATACAACAAACATGCAGGAAAAGGACAGATCGCCCTATGGGCGACACGTCTCTGCTTCCCGCATCCGACAACAAAAGAGACCGTGGAGGTCCAATGTCCTCCTGACAATATCAGACCATGGAAAGAGTATGAGGTATTCCGATGACGAAAAAGAGAAAGCGCCGTCTGCGTTTCAGACTTCCGCAGGTACAGAGCGGAACATCCACAACTGTCAAATAGAAAAAGAGGAGAAGAAGACGTTTCCGTCTTCGTAAAGAAGCGTATCTTGTTCTTGCGGGTATCGTTGCTGTCCTGTGTCTGATCTTTATCCCGAGGGCGATCGACAACAACAATCTGAAGAAACTGGGATACGACAAGGAAACGATCAAAGCGATCCGCGAGCAGAAGCTGACGAAGACGATCCTCAGCAATGAATGGTATTCAAATTATCTTGCGCAGTCGATCAAGAACGAAACGCTGAATACCGATTATACAGAGCTCTACACTGTCGTGACATCCCAGCGCGGCCTGACAGACCGTGACTTCCTGCTGTACAACAGACTGAAGGACAAGGGATATACCGATAAGCAGCTGCTGAATCTGTACCGCAATCTCCGTTATGTCGATCTGACGCCGCTCCTGGTATTTGATTATCAGGGAGATGAATCAGGGTACATCTCAGACTGCCAGGCAAATATGTCCAACAACGATGAGACCGCCTTCGTGCTCGACGGTACGTATTACACACCGTATGAAAACGCAAGACCGGTCGATGACACTGCAAGCGTGTCCATGCTGGTGAATAAAACATATTTCCTGGATGACACATATACCCCGAAGAACCTGACGGCATTGTCCAACCTCTATGCTGCGCCGGACAGGGAACTGGCAGGTGTCGCCGCGGAAGCGCTGGCAGAATGGGCAAATGCCGGAAGAGACAACGACGTTTACTTCTACGCAACGAGCGCATACCGTTCTTACGAAGATCAGCAGGCATTGTATGACAGCTATGTAGCTTCCCTCGGACAGGAACAGACCGATCAGGTATCCGCGCGTGCAGGTTTCTCCGAGCATCAGACAGGATTCACGGTAGACCTTGCGGCTACCCATGAAGACGCTTATTCTGAATTCTCGCAGACAAGAGCCTACAGATGGGCAAGCGCGCACTGCTGGGAATACGGATGGCTGCTCCGTTATC
This sequence comes from Solobacterium sp., assembly GCA_017421125.1. Taxonomy (GTDB): domain Bacteria; phylum Bacillota_I; class Bacilli_A; order Erysipelotrichales; family Erysipelotrichaceae; genus Bulleidia. The sequence goes on along the minus strand of JAFOMZ010000112.1, from coordinate 5,414 downwards.
CTGAGGATAAGGATGCCATTACCGGTTATGAATTCGAGTCATGGCACTTCAGATATGTAGGCAAGGATGTCTCTGAGGCCGTACATTATTCCAACCTGACATTTGATGAATTCTACATGCTGTACCTGAAGCCCTGGGACAACGAGAACAACAAGCCTTCCCAGGAGATCCTCGACAGTACAAACTATCTGAAACTGATCCCGGCTGCCGCAGCAGAACCTGAAGAAACGTCAGCGCCTGAAGGAGAATCCACTTCGGAGCCGGCTGAAACAGCTGAAGCTGACAGCTCTGCTTCACCTGAAGCTACAGAAAAAGCCAACTGATAACAAAAAAACCAAAGTTTTACAGGCTTTGGTTTTTTTTATACTTTGATCAGTCCTTTTTCAGAAGCGCGAAGATCTCATCTTTGCGTGCTTCCATGTCGGAGATACCCAGTTCATAGAGCTCTTTCACTTTTTCGGGATCACCCTTCCATCTGCTGACCTGGATCGTTCTGGACGGTCTGATCAGTACAGCTTCTCCTTTATTGACAAGATCATCAATGATCCCCATCTGGTTGTAGTAGTTGATATGTCTGACTTTATAATCAGCGGCGACCTGGGGACACTGCTTGTATACAAGCTTCATGATCTCCTGAACGATCGGCGGACCGGGTTTTCTGACATAGTCAGCAGGCTTTGTCGTGATCACCAGATGTCTTGTAACACCCTGCTCGATCGAACGCTCGATCGGGATCATTTTGGTGATCCCTCCATCCAGCAGATGTCTTCCGTTGACATCGACTGTTTCTGTAACGACCGGCAGCGAGCACGCGCCTCTCAGGACTTCCATTTCGTCGTCCATATCTTCCGGCCTGAACCAGACGGTTTCTCCCATATCAAGGTCATATGCACCGACCTCAATATTTGCGTGAGCATCTTTCAGCGGTTTTACTGAGAACTGTTCGAGATTCCTCATGTATCCGTAAAACAGTTTCTTAAACCCGACCCAGTATCCTTCTCTCAGCAGTGCCTGAGGACCGACGATATCAGGCTTGATGATATAGTCCAGCACAGCACGCTTCATCGTTTCCTTCCGGTTTTCCATATAGAGGCACAGCATAAATGCCCCGGAAGAGATTCCCACTCCGTAATCAAATGTAACTCCATGATCCATCAGCCAGTCCAGTGCACCGGCTGTATAGGCGCCGCGTATACCGCCGCCTTCCAGTACAATTCCTGTTTTTTCCATAAAGATCAACCTCCTCAGAATAATGGCGCAAATACTTTTAATAACGCACGATATGTCCTGACCAGCCGGTTTACCCGCGCGCAGTCAGCACTTGTTACTTCATGCGATTGAGACAGTGCATGCAGGAAATCCTGTTTCATTTCTTCTGCAAGCCTGCTGTTATACATTAACACACCTGCTTCAAAATGGAGAAAATAACTTCTGTAATCTGTATTGATACTGCCGATCAATGCCAGTTCATCATCAGAAACCATGCATTTTGCATGATTGAATCCGGGCAGATATTCATAGATCCTTATACCTGCGTTGATCAGTGTCTGGTAATTGGAACGGGTAATGGAATATACGATCCGTTTATCCGGAATATGCGGTACGAGGATCCTGACATCCACTCCGTTCATTGCCGCAAGACGCAGCGCAGTCCTCATATCCTGATTAAGGATCAGGTACGGTGTATCGATATACAGATACTTCACTGCGTGGTTTGTAATGTTCAGGTGCATCGACAGACTGACATCAGCCTCATCAGTCGGTGTGTCAGAGAACGGTTGATACCAGCCGTCACCAATGACAGTATCACAATCAGGCAGATAATCGCTGTATACAATATCGTTTTTCTGGCTCAGATATGTATACATGCCCAGGAACATGACCGTCAGGGAACGAACAGCCTCTCCCTTCAGCATGACGGCAGAGTCCTTCCAGTATCCGTATCTTCTGATCCGGTTCATATATTCATCCGCCAGATTGATTCCTCCGGTAAATCCGACTTTATTGTCGATCACACAGATCTTCCGGTGATCACGGTTGTTCATCTGGATGATCAGAGCAGGACGGATCCTGTTGAAACGGTATGTCTCGATACCAAGTTCATTCATCTGCTGATAGAAACGGCGCGGCAGCTTTTCCAGGCATCCGAAATCATCATAGATCAGTTTGACCTGCACGCCCTGTGCTGTCTTTTCCTTCAGTATCCCGAGTACCTCATCCCATACAGATCCTTTATCGATAATGAAATATTCCATCAGGATGAACTTCTCAGCCTTTTTCAGTTCCTCGAGGAATACAGGGAACATTTCTTCGCCGCTTCCGAAGTATGTGGCTTCCGTGTTTCTGTAGACCGGGAAGTTGCTTGCTTTCAGTCCGTAATCAAACAGTTTCCTGATATCATTCCGCTCCTTCCCGAGCTGTTCGTGAATCGCCGGATCCTGGTTGAGAAGGGTCTGCATTTCCTGGTCGCACTGTGTCGTACCTTTGAAGAGTTTCTTTGGCATCTTCTTTCCTGCGCACAAAAGATACAGTGCTGTACCGATCACAGGAGCTGCCAGGATCAAAATGCTCCAGGCGATCTTATAAGAGCCGTCTTCTTCCAGATTAACGACATAAACCACCGTCAGCAGAGACAGCAGATTTGCCAGTGAAAGCAGCTCATAAGCGATCGTCATACGGTAAAGCCACATCAGCAGCAATACCATCTGCAGTACGATCAGAAGCGCCACGATCGTCATACGGCTGACCAGAAATTTCAGGATTCTACGCATGAAACCATTCTACAATATATCCGCGGATATCGCACAAGAATGATTTTTATCATAAGCAGCAGAAAATTAACTTTTCTGCACCGGAAGACCGGGATACTGCACAAATGATTCGGAATATCCGATAAAAAGTACTGCTGATGACACTCCGTTCGGGGATACAATGAAAGCAGATATCGGAGGAGATCATGACTGAACAGGAAATGCTGTATATTCTTGCGATTGCGGAAGAAAGAAATATCACACATGCGGCAGAGCGTCTTCACATCAGCCAGCCTTCCCTGACCCAGAGTCTCAGAAAGATTGAAACAGAACTGGGCACGAAACTGTTCATGCGCAGAAAATACGGACTTGATCCGACCGATCAGGGAAAACTGTACATTGAAATGGCAAGGGATGTGACTGCAAGGATCAGTACTTTCCGGGAAGACCTGAGAAAGATGAATGATCCTATGAAGGGACATCTTTCCCTTGGTGCATCCTGGTACAACACCCTGCTTTACTTTTCTGATTTTGTTCCGCTGTTCAGCCGGGCATATCCGGACGCGCAGATCAGGCTTATAGAGAAAAATACAGCCGGGCTGCTGGAAATGCTGAAAGGACATGAGATCGATGTGATCATCGCGCATGAATATCCAAAGGAATATCCGGGACAGCAGCCGGTCCTTGCAAAGGATATCTGCCGGGAACTGCTGGAAACCGAATCATTCCTGCTCCTGGGACATCATCAGCTGTTTCTGGAGAACGGGATCCCGGAAAATAAAACAGCAGACCTTCAGAAACTGAAAGACCTCCCGTTTATCTTTTTCAATGATGATCAGCGTATACGCCGCATCACGGATCTTGCTTTCCGGAATGCGGGTATTGCCCCGAAAAGTGCATTATATACACAGAGTTTCCCCGGAGCGCTTGATTTCGCTTCTATGGGGCTGGGATTTGTCATCCTGCCGGAACACTACATTGCTAAAAATATCTGTCATTATCCTTCTCTGGTATCTGTACCTCTGGATCATTCCCTGCATGCTTACTGGTCAAACTGCATCTATTACCGGAAAAAGGAGTATTCTGATCCGCTCAGAGAAGAAGCGATCCGTATCCTGAAAGATTCTGTGCATCAATAAATAGGATATTCCTATTCTTAGTATAATTTTCTTATAGTTCTATCTGCTTTCTTTATGGTTTACGCTGTTCTTGAAAACAGAAAAAAGGAAAAGGTAAGAATGATGGAAATCAAAAAGATCGACCAGAGCTTTACAGGTTCAAAAAGCATTTTCTACATCGAAGGCGAGATCCACCGTGAAGCCGGGAAACAGCACATGTACAATCAGATGTTCGTGGAAGCGTATTTCCCTGTCACCACGACAAAACCATATCCCGTCGTCATGTTCCATGGTGCCGGCCAGACGAATGTCAACTGGCTGATGACTCCGGACGGAAGGATGGGATGGGCAGACTATTTCGTTTCAAAAGGCTATGAGGTATATCTCTGTGAACAGCCTTCCCGCGGCCGTTCAGCCTATCATCCCGAACAGAACGGACCAAGGATCTACCATTCCCTGGAATCCCTGCAGCGCTTCATGGGCAGTACAGGAAGATGGCCGCAGTCAAAGCTGCATACCCAGTGGCCGGGTGAAGGCAGTCTTGCGTTTGAAGACGAAACAGACCGGCAGTTCATCGCTTCCCAGGTCGAATACCTTCCTTCCAACAAAGAATCACAGCGCTTAATGCTGGAAACAGGAACGAAACTGCTCCGGCAGATCGGACCGGCGATCCTTCTTACGCACTCCCAGGCAGGTCCCTTTGGCTGGCTGCTGGCAGATGCCTGTCCGGAGCTTGTAAAAGGCATCATGGCACTGGAGCCTTCCGGACCTCCGTTTACCAGGAAAACTGACGCACCGGTATCGGAAAACTTCGGTATCACGGACCTCCCGCTCCATTACGAGCCGGAGATCACATCCCCTGCTGACATCAGACTGCAGCTGCTTCCTTCCGAAACACCCGGTATTAATACCGGCTGGATCTTTCAGGAACCGGCACCGCAGCTTCCGCGTCTTTCCGGCATCCCCATCTGGATCGTTGTCAGTGAATCCTCCTACCATGCAGGATATGACCATCTGACCAGCCGGGTCCTGGAACAGTGCGGTGTACCGCATCAGTTCGTCCGTCTTGAAGACAAAGGCATACGCGGAAACGGGCATATGATGATGCTGGAAAAGAATCATCTGGAGGTTGCGGACCTCATTCTGCAGCTGCTTGCGGAAGCAGGATTATAAGTACATTCGTTACCCGGCAGGGCTGATCCTCTGCCGTTTTTTTTCATATGAAAAGTCTCCGTTTCCGGAGACTGATGTCTTGTGATTACAGGATCTGGGGCAGCTGGCTGATGATCGGGAGTTCTGTCTCTTCGCCTTTGATCGCACCGATGGCACCCATGACACCGAAGATCGTTACGATCAGCCAGATCGGGAATTGAAGGAATCCGATCCAGTTGCTCAGCATCAGCAGCACGTTGAGATAGAATGCATTGTTGACATGTGTCTTCAGGAACTGGCTGCCTGTTGATCTCTCCTTGATGAAAGAAGCAATCAATCCGAGCCAGAAGAAATATGCAATGACTCCCCATATACCTTCAGGATTGGCCTGGGC
>JAFOMZ010000008.1 GCA_017421125.1 Solobacterium sp. | reverse complement strand
GGTCCGCATGCTTCTCTGTCTACGCTTAAACCTCACCTCACGGCTTTGGCTCCAAGACTGAGTACCGGCTGCCCGCTGCGGCTTTGCCGGACAGGGAGTTTCACCCTGCTATATTACTGGCGCCGAACTGGCGCACCTCTGATTTGATTGTATCGGAAAAAGTACAAAAAAACACCCTGTTCTGAAGATTGACACTTATGTATCAATTCAGACACGGTGCTTCGGATACCGGATCATATTGTAATAGTTCAGGCCATGGCTGATGGTGTGAACAGATGCGATCTCCATGCCAAGGTGTTTGTAGCGTTCCATCTTGTATTCAGAGTCTGTCTCCAGCAGTACCGGCAGTCCCTCTTTGTCCGCTATGGCAAAGACTTCCTCCAGCATAAGTCTCATGTAGCCCTGATGCTGGTAAGCAGCGGATACCACCAGCATGGATACATTGATAAACGGCTGGAAGCGGGTACGGAACGTCTGTTCCTGAGAGGAACCGGCCTGTGACAAGAGACTCGTATACTTCATAAAGCCGTCCCAGCCTAATGCCTCGATCGATTCCCACAGCATCCTTGCCGAGGCAATGAACGGTGCTTTCTCATACCTGCTGTCCGCGTAGGCGATATAGCCTTCACCTTTCTCAGACACCGTGTACATCTCTCCGCATTTAACTGAGAATCTGACCAGTGCCTTCAGGTACTTCGCGATCCGCTCTTCCGACAATCCAAGCTCAGGAAAGATCCCCTCCTGGGCAAGAAAGGCTTCCGCCATCACGTGTGAGACTTCATTCAGCTTCTCTTCACTCATCGATGTGACATGGATCATTCCCGGATCTCCCGCAGTGTTTCCCTGTATTCAGAAATGATCTTCTGAATATCCTCTTCTGTTTCAATATAGGCAAGCCTGTTTTTGTACTGCTTTGCCATCGGCATGCCCAACAGATACCAGGGAGCCATGGAACGCATCATGCGCATGCCGACATGTTCCCCCGTATACGCGCAGAGCTTCGCGGCATAGTCAAGCACCAGGTCCAGACGTTCTTCATACGTCGGTTCCGTAAACTTTTTGCCTTCCATTGCGCAGCTGAGCTGCTGCAGGAAGTACGGTCTGCCCAGCAGTCCCTGCCGATCATCACGGCATCACAGCCTGTTTCTTCAAACATGCGCCTGGCGTCCTCTACGGTATGGATGTCGCCATTGCCGATCACGGGAACGGTGACGGCCTCCTTTACCATGCGGATGTATTCGTTATTGCTTGTGCCGTTGTACATCTGTGACTTCGTACGCCCGTGCACAGCGATAGCATCCGCCCCGGCCTCCTGCATCAGAACGGCAAACTCCGCGCAGTTGATGTGCTGCATGTCCCAGCCGGCACGCATCTTGACGGTCACCGGTCTGTTGGTATTGTCTTTGACTGCCTTGACCACATCATAGGCGATATCCGGATGCTGGAGCAGCCAGCTGCCGGAATGCGCCTTGATGACCTTTGTCACAGGACAGCCCATGTTGATGTCGATGATGTCGCAGTCCGTATGCTCTGTCAGATAGGCGGATGCCTCCGCCATGGTGACCGGGTCACTGCCGAACAGCTGCAGCGCGCAGGGATGCTCATCAGGTACCGTTGCGCACATTTCCTTTGTCTTCTTGTTCTCGTAGTGCAGAGCCTTGTCCGAGATCATCTCCGATACGACAAGTCCTGCCCCGTACGCATGACACATGGAACGGTAGACCGGATTGGAAATACCGGCCAGCGGGGCTGCGGCGATCCGGTTCTTAATGGAAACGCTGCCGATGTTCCACATGTCTGTGCCTTTCCAGGATCTCCCTCAGTTCTGCTTCATTGAACTGGTATTTCTTCGAACAGAACTGACATACCGTTTCAGCCCCATGGTCTTCTTCGATGAGACTCAGCAGATCTTCTTCACTCACCAGCATCAGTGCGTCCGCGAAATGTTCTTTACTGCAGTCGCAGTTCCACTGTACAGGCTTTTCCTCCATGAACTCCGGTTCTTCAAACAGCTCGCTGATGATCGCTTCCGGCGTCATACCCGCATCGATGTAGGCTGACATCGGCTTCATATCTGCGGCGATCTGCTCGACCGCCGAGATCACCTCTTCCGGCGCGCCCGGCATGAGCTGGATGAACAAGCCGCCGGCAGAACGGACAGAGCCGTCCGTATCCACCAGGACACCCAGTGCGACCACTGATGGTGTCTGTTCCGAGATGGCAAAGTAATACGCGAAGTCATTGGCGATCTCACCTGACACCAGCTTGACGACTCCGGTGAACGGTTCCTTCAGGCCCATGTCCCTGGATACGGTCAGCGTACCGTCGGTACCGACAGCCCTGCCGACATCCAGTTTCCTGTCGCTTTCACGGAACAGGTATACCTGAGGGTTCTGTACATAACCGCGTACATTCCCCTGTCCGTCCGCCTGGACGGAGATCCTGCCGACAGGACCTTTGCCGTCAATACTGACAGTTACATGTTCTTCCGGTGATTTGAGATCGCTTGCGATCAGGGCAGCAGCAGTCATCGTCCTGCCCAGTGCCGCGCAGCTCGTTGCGTACATGTCATGCAGACGGTCTGCCTCCTGGCAGAGGGCTGTCGTACATGCCGCGTGTATTCTCACCATATGATTCATTGCCGAAGCAATGACGATCTTATCCTTCATGTTATTCTCCTTTGATCAGTTTCCGGTTCATCTCATACATCCGCTTCGGATCGATCTTGAGGATCCTGCGGTCATAAGTGAACAGCCCGTTGCATTCATCTTCGACGTCCGATACCTGTGTATAGACGCATCCGCATAGTCCTGCCGGGATCTGATCCAGAACGTTGTCTTCATAGCACCGGATGACGGCGTCATTCAGTGCGATCTTGTCTGTGTATTTCTTGTATCCGTACAGCTTATCAGCTGCGCTGTGTCCCCATTCCATGTAGGCATAGCCGCCGAACTCACTGAGCAGTACTGCCCGTCCGTCATCCCGCGGTACGCTGAAGCGCGTGAAATAGACATGCCTGCTGTTGAAGTCACCGCAGCCCTGGTCATGCCAGCCGCTGGCACTGTCGATCAGCCTGGTGGAGTCGTATGAACGGATACGTTCCGTGATCTTCTTTGCGTCGAACTGGCCCCAGCCCTCATTGAACGGTACCCAGGCAAAGATACACACGGCATTATACAG
>JAFOMZ010000007.1 GCA_017421125.1 Solobacterium sp. | reverse complement strand
GATAAGATCATGCGTGTGGAATATGCGGCGGATCTCAATAAAATGATCAACAAGAATGAATACAGTGACCTGGTCCTTCTCTCGGAAGCACTCCATGAAAAGAAGATCGCCGAGATCGCTGAAGAGATCAAACGGCTCGGCAAGCGGATCGTTCTTGTGGCAGGTCCTTCTTCATCCGGCAAGACGTCATTTGCAAAGCGGCTGTGCATCCAGCTGAGAGTCAGCGGAATGCGTCCTCTGTACATGGGGACGGATGACTACTTCCTGGAACGCTGGCAGACACCGCTCCTTGAAAACGGGGAAAAGGACTTCGAAAGCATCCGCGCAATGGATATCAATCTGTTTACACAGCAGATGAATGACCTGCTTGCGGGAAAAAAGGTCGATCTGCCGGAGTTTGATTTCAAGACCGGTTCCAAGACATTCGGCATACGGTTTGAATCACTGGAACCGGGTCAGCCTGTCGTACTGGAGGGCATTCACAGCCTGAATCCGGCACTGACAAACGGGATCGCGGATGACCTCAAATACAGGATCTATATCAGTCCCCTGACACAGCTGAATATCGATGAACACAACCGTGTTCCGACAACGGACGGCAGGCTTCTGAGAAGAATGGTGCGTGACTACCAGTTCCGCGGATACAATGCCAAGCATACGATCCATGCCTGGCCGTCTGTCAGGGCAGGTGAGGAACAGAACGTATTCCCGTATGACATCAATGCGGATATATTCTTCAATTCCCACTGTCTGTATGAGCTGACGGCACTGAAAAAATACGCGAAGCCGCTGCTGGAGGAGATCACACCGGAAGATGATGAATACATGGAAGCCCAGCGCATGCTCGACTTCCTGGCATGTTTCAGTGAAATGCCGGATGATTCCATCATTCCGAACAATTCCCTGGTGAGGGAATTCATCGGCGGAAGTGTTCTGATGTAGAAAAAATATGCTGTTCAGGAATCAATGATCCTGTTCAGCATATTTTGTATATGTTCTCTCAGCAGCCTGTACAGGAGATAGCCGATGATCGTGCCGAGCGTGTTTGTGATCAGGTCGGTGATGTCAGCAGCCCTGTAAGGATTGAGGAATGGCTGTATGCATTCAATGGCAAGACTTGTCAGGAATCCGGCTGATATGATGGCCAGCGGACTGCGCTGCATGATCAGCGGCAGCAGGAAGCCGAACGGGATCATCATGAGGATATTCAGGATGATCTCTGTTTCCGCGTTCAGGTGGCCTTCGGCAATGTCTATGAACGGAGACAGGTTGATCGTACCGGCAGGATACAGATAGAAATTCGGGATCGAAGCCAGCACGGGCATCAATGTAAAGTAGACGACCATGCAGAGATAACAGTAAAAGACAGTGCGCAGGAACAGGCGCAGATGGCCCATTTCCTTCCACTTCCTGTAGAACACGATAAAGTATACAAATACCAGAACGACAAAGTCCGGCAGACTTGCAATTCCCCGGATCATCGTACGCTCCGATCTGTTGCCGATATGCTGTGCATCCATAAAATCGTAACATGCCGCATGAAAGAAAAAAAGACTGAAAACGCTCATAGCGGAGTGCCAATGAGGTAAAATGTAGACTATGAAGAAACTGTTTGCGGCTCTGTCAGCCATATTGATCTGCATGTCACTTCCGGTGCGCGCGCAGGATGATCCCGGCATATTTCATCTGATGGATCCGGGAAGTCTTTTCTATGACGCCTCGTCCGGATATGACGCGTCCGATCTGACCGTCTGGAAGAATGATGTGCTGCTGCTGAAAGCGGTCTATCATGCGGATCATGACTGTGAGCTGTCACTCTCATCCGAAGAGAATGTACACGCTTCATTCCTGGAAACAGTCAGTGCTTCCATCGGGACCGGCAGTGATCCTGCCGTACCGCATTATGATGTTCCTGACCGCATCGGCTCTCAGACACACACTGCCCGGCATGGTGAAACGGTATATGTGCTGATCGAGATCGAAGTGCCGGAAAACACCCCGGCGGGAATGAAGGAAACAGCTGTCGTGCTGTCCGACACCGCACAGCATCCTCTGCAGATCACATACGAGGTCAAAGACCATGTTCTGCCGGAGCCCGGGCTTTCCGCAGAATACTGGCAGTATCCATACACTTCGCTCAGGTGGTATGACATGCTGGAGGGTGAAGAACCGTTCAGTGAGAAACACCTGTCTGTGCTTGGAAAACAGCTGGACGCATACGCGGAACTTGGCATGAAGAACATTACGGTCACGGTCACGGATGAACCCTGGGGACATCAGGTATATGACCCGTATCCATCCATGGTCAAATGGAAACATGACAAGGACGGCTATCTGTTCTTTGATTATACGGACATGGATCAGTGGATCAGTCTGTGCATGGAACATGGTATTGATGGTTATATCGACTGCTTCGGCATCCTTCCTTTTACCGGGAAGTGGCAGATCATTGAACATGACGGGAGTATCACGGAAGTCAGCCCGGAGATCGGCAGTTATGAGTGGACAGATCTCTGGTCGACCTTCCTGTACAGCTTCACGGACCACATGGAAGAAAAGGGCTGGCTGGAGAAGACGTATATTACGATCGATGAACGGCCTGTTGAAGATATGAAAACAGCGGTCGGTCTGGTACATGAGATCTGCGGGGACCGCCTGAAGTTCCGTGCTGCCCTGGCAGAGATCTCGGAAGACAGCTTCTATGATGAGTTTGACAGGCTGGCGGTATCGATCGCGTCGTTCTCAGGCAAAGAGGATATGATGCGCCGCATTATATCGCACAGAAAAGAGTTTGGCCTGACAACGCAGATGTATAACTGCTCGACAAACTATCCGAACGTGTTCGCGCTGTCGGAGCCTGATGAAGCGCTCTGGACAGTGGAATATCTTGCCGGTATGGGATTTGACGGTTTCCTCAGATGGGCTGCTGATGCCTGGCCGGAAGATCCCCGGGTCAGTCTGGACTTTGAGCACTTTGAAGCAGGAGATACGATGCTCGTATATCCGGACAGGCATGACAGCACTGATCCTCAGATCAGCCAGTCATACAGACTGAAGATGATCGGGCAGGGGATCAGGAATGTCACCAAGCTGCAGGCATTGAACAGACAGGATATCCTGTCCGTAATGTACCGGGGCAACGGGAAGGAAAACAGGTACGGCGCAGTCTATGCGAAGCGCGAGAGTGTCAGGGCACTGACATCACTTGAAGCAGACCGCATTGAACAGATGATCCGCAGCTGCGAGGATCCTGAATCAGGCATTGAGATGCCTGACCTGAATGTTCACCGGTCCGTCATGACGTATCTCGGGCTGAATCCTTCATGGGACGCTGCCTATCTTGGTCTGCACCGGTGCGTCGCTTTGATCAATGTGATGTGTTTTGTGCTTGACCTGCTCATTCTTGCAGTGATGTTTATGCGTCATGCAGGTAAAATAAAGAAAACGGCAGCGTGCGTGATCACGCTGGCAGCCGGGGCATGTATTCTGCTGAACTGCGGCAGTACTGCCGTTCTGACCGACAGACTGACTGTCCTGATGATGACAGGTACGATATTATGCGCCGTGATTGCCTTAACGGGCAGAAGACGGCAGGGAGATTCAAAAGATGAAGCGTAAATTTGGAAGTGTAATTTCAGCAGTGATCGCTGCCTTCATGACAGCAGTGCTGTTTGCGCTGCTGATGCTGGTAATGAAGATCTATCCGTTCGGGGACCATACATTATTATACGGGGACGGCAAACAGCTGATCAGTCTGTATGCCAGTATCTTTGACATTGTGAAGCATCCGGACCAGCTGCTGTATTCATGGAATTCCGCGATGGGTACCGAGATGCTGGAAGTATCCGCGGCTTATCTGTTCTCGCCGCTGAACTATCTGCTGCTGTTGTTCAGGGATAACATCCTGCTTGGTTTCCATGTGATCGCCGGCCTGCGTCTTTCGCTTGCGGCATTCACATTCTGCATCTGGCTGAACCGGAAGGAAGGCCTGCGTGTCTTTTCCAGGGCCATGCTCGGTACGGCATATGCATATACCGGATTCACGATCACTTATCTGACGAATACATCCATGATCGACGGCGCGGTGATCCTGCCGCTGCTGGCACTTGGCGTGGCGCGCATCTATGAAGGAAAAGGCGTTCTTGTATATGTGCTTTCCATGATCGCCGCCATTCTGACCGGATACAGACTGATCGCCATGTTCACACTGGCATCCGTACTGATCTACTTCAAGGGGATCCTTGATGAACCGGGCGGCGTCAAGCGCCTGAAGCGTACATTTATGCCGTGGTTTATCGGTTCGGTGCTCTCGGTGCTGCTGTGCGCCTGTGTGCTCATCCCGATCTATGTTTCCACACATCACGGCTACGTATTCAAGATGCCGGAGTTCACGATACTGAGCGGAGACCCGGCAGACCTGCTGTCTGCCCTGATGACAGGCAACCTGATGAAGCGCATCCCGCCGATCTTTATCGGTATCGTTCCGCTCGTACTGGCTGCCGCATGGTTCTTCGACAAGGAGATCACACTGCGTCACAAGGCGGTCATGCTGGCGGTACTGGGCATTGCCCTGGCTGCGATATGGATCCCGATCCCGTATCTGTTCAGGGACTCTGTCAATGTGGCAGACTTTGATATGAGATGTACATGCCTGGCTGTATTTATCCTGATGGACCTTGCGGCAGAAAGCAGGGGAAGCCTTGAAAGCATGACGACAGCCGGATATATCCTGACCGGCATCCTGTGTGCTGCGCTGCTTGCCGGCTATGCGGTACTGCGCCAGGGAGAACTGGTCATCTGGGCAATGATTGTTGACGGTCTGCTGATGGCAGCGGCAGTTGTGCTCTGCTGGCTGATCGGTGCAAAAGCAAACAAGATCGCTGCAGCTGCCCTGATCGTTCTGGCACTCGGAAATTCCGTGGAAAACAGCTGGCTGTCACTGCGTGAAGGCGTGAAGGAAGTGTCTGCCGCACAGTTCTATGATGTGTATGACAAAGCAGCCGGCACTGCCGCCCAGCTCAGCAATGATTCACTGGAGCGCACTGCCACAACATTTGCCTGGGGACGGGAGGACGGCTTCCTGTATGAACTGAACAGCCCTGACGGCTATCTGCAGTACAGACCGGCGGAAGGTCCCGCATTTGCTCAGAAACTGGGTGTTGTCTGGGACAATGAACACAGCAGCTACGCGGAAAACGCGGGGAATATATCCGAATCGGCAGACGGCCTGATGTCCGTAAAATATGTGCTGAGCAAGGATGACCTGACAAATAAGTCATATACGAAGTCTGGCAGCTATTCCGGCATCAATATTTACCAGAATCCGTTCTGGACCGGTACCGTAACGGCTGTTGAAGAACTGCCGAAAGCAGGAACCAATACATTTGAAACACAGAACATGATCTGGCAGAGCCTGTCAGGTGAAAAAGATGCTGTATATACAGATGCCAAAGCAGTGCTGAAGAAAAACGGCACCGGTGTTACAGTCACAGTCAAGGGTGACAATAAACCGCTGTATATGGAAGTGCCTGCAGGCAGTGCGGAGATCACGGTCAAGCCTGATAAAAACGAGCAGGTAATTGAGCATAACGGAACAGCTTGTGTCTATTATCTTGGCAAGCCGTCTTCCGGCAAAACAGTCACGGTCACGATCGTGCCCGATAACGGGGATGATGCGGATTACAGCAAAACCATAGTATATACCGAGGATCTGACAGTATTGAGAAAACTGTCCGGCATTGCGCAGAAGCGTGCTGTTGATGTGAAGCGGGTGTCACCTGCCCATCTGCGCGGGGAAAGCTCGGTCGCTCCCGGAAGCGGTTATATCCATACAAGCATTCCGTATTCGGCAGGCTGGAATATCACGGTCGACGGCAGAACGGCGATCCCGTTCTCCGATGTCAACGGTATGATGTGCTTCGGCATTACAGAAGGCAGCCATGTCATTGAAATGGTCTACAGACCGACCGGCTTTACCGTCGGCATGATCATCTCTGCCATCGCTGTCATCCTGCTTATCGTCTATATGTTTGCCCTTGGCGGCATGATCCGCCGCTACAGGAAGCAGGATAAGGAAGAGGCTGAAGAAGCGAAGAGAAGAGCGGAAGAAGAGGCACGGATAGCTGCCGAAGAAGCTCAGAGGGCTGCTGAAGAGGCTGCGAGAGCTGCTGAAGAACAGGCCTTAAGGGAAGCTGCGGAAGAGTCCGCAAGGATCGCCGCAGAAGCTGACCGGGCAGAACGTGAAGCTGAGGAGACTGAAGCTCTGCCGGAGATCCCGGAAGTACCTGCCCTGAAGGAGTCTGAAGAGATCCGGCTCGTCCTGCCCGAACCTGAAGAGAAGAACCCGCCTCTGGATGAGGAATGATATTTCTTTTCAAACGGCACCGGTTAGTTTACAATGCCGTTACGGAGGTCAAATATGTACAATGACTGGCTGACAATAGGCAGATTTACGATCCATGGCTATGGTGTCATGATCGCGATAGGTATTCTGTTCGGCTTCACGTATGCTGAACGGCAGGCAAAGAAACATGGTCTGAATTCCGATTATGCGGACAATCTCATCTTCATTGCCATTGCCTTCGGATATGCGTGCGCAAAGCTGACATATGTGCTGGTGAACTGGAATCAGTTCCTCAGCGATCCCAAAGCAGTGCTCGGCTCCGGCGGATGGGTGGTATACGGAGGGATCCTCGGCGGGATCCTGGCGGCATATATCTACTGCCGGATGAGAAAACTGAAGTTCAAGGATTACTTTGACTTGCTGCTGCCGGGGGTATCCCTTGCACAGGCGTTCGGCAGAGTCGGATGCTTCTTTGCGGGATGCTGCTACGGGATCGAAACACACAGTCACTTCGGAGTGACATTCCCGGCACATTCACTTGCACCGTCGGGCGTTCCTCTTGTTCCGACGCAGCTGCTCTCGGCACTGGGAGATCTCATTATCTTCCTTGTGCTGTACCGCATGTATGAGAACGAGAAAACAAGGACCTATACAGGTGCCGGGTATCTGGTGCTGTACAGTCTGGGAAGATTCCTGATCGAATTCCTGCGCGGGGATGTTGAGCGCGGACACATAGGTTTTCTTTCAACATCACAGTTTATTTCCGTATTTATGATGCTTGCCGGAGTGATCCTGATCATGAAACTCCGCAGTACGCACAGCGGAAACCAATCGGATATGATAGAATGAGTGGAAAGGTGGACTTGACTTATGAAAATCGGTATTGCGAATGACCATACAGCTGTGGAAATGAAGAAAGAAGTCACAGCATATCTGGAATCACTGGGACACGAGGTCATCAACTTCGGCACGGACAGCACGGAAAGCACGGATTATCCCATCTGGGGTGAGAAGGTAGCCAATGCGGTAGCTTCCGGTGAAGTGGAAAAAGGGATCGCGATCTGCGGAACAGGTCTGGGTATTTCCCTGGCATGCAACAAAGTACACGGGATCCGTGCTGCTGTATGCTCGGAACCTTATACCGCGAAATACGGACGTCTGCACAATGACTGCAACATCCTGTGCTTCGGCGCGAGAGTGATCGGCATTGAAATGGCCAAAATGATGCTGGACGCATTCCTGACTACGGAATTTGAAGGTGGAAGACATCAGCGCAGAGTTGATGAGATCATGGATATTGAAAGAAGGAACTCCGGTAAATAAGTATGAAGCGTGTTGGTAAAATACTGATACCGCTCGTTGTCTTACTGTTTGCTTTATACTGGATGCCGTTTATTACCGTCAATATCAATGAAGGCGGGGCTGTATACCGCGTGCCGTTTGCGTCTTCTTTGGAAAGCGCAGGGGATGGAAAGGTGACCTTTACCAGTCTGCGCAGCACGTATGCCTTGAAAAAGGATGCGGCCAACGCAATGATGGCGTATGGTGAAACAGCCTGCTACGGCAAAACGTATTACTATGACGATGCAAATGACATCTCATACTACGACTATGAAACAGAATCAGGCATTCCAAGCCGTCTTACCTACCTGTATGAAAACGGGTTTGTATGTGACGGATGGACGGATGATGACGAGATCGCATGGCCGTATGGAGATCCTGCTGACGCGGATATCAATATAGATGTACAGGAAGCGATCGATCAGGAAAATCCCTGGTTTGTGATCGTGGACGGGAAACCGCAGAACCTGCATCTCTACAATGAATTCTCCAGGCTGTTCAAGCAGGGAGTATGCTGTTATTTCCGGACGATGATCGTTGAAGGCAATGAGCGTTCACTGATCGATATCCAGCTGCTGACACCTGATAACGGCGCGTATTTCATCAGGACGAGAAATGCGGACGGCATTCAGGACGGTGACTATGCCAGGGTGACGGAGACGGAGATCGACGGACATAAGTGGATGTGCGCATATAAAAAACAGTATGCAGGGGAAGAACCTGTCAAACTGTTCTGCGTAGATGAATGAAAACAAGAAGTGTGAGCCTGGCCCGCACTTCTTTTTACGTTATTCGGTTTCTGTTTTTGTTTCAGGGACCTGATCCTCATTGAGGATCTTCATGAATTCCTCACCTGTAATGGTTTCCTTTTCATACAGGTACTTCGCGATCCTGTCCAGATCGTCGCGATTTTCCATTAAAAGCTTTTTCGCTTTTTCATGCTGTTTCCTGACCAGCTCAATGACCTGGCGGTCAATATCGGCAGCTGTTTCCTGGGAACAGTTCAGGGAAGCGTCCCCGCCCAGATACTGGTTCTGTACGGTCTCCATGGCGACCATATCGAAGTCATCATGCATGCCGTATCGTGTGATCATGGCACGGGCAAGCTTTGTAGCCTGCTCGATGTCATTGGACGCGCCTGTCGTGATTTCATTGAAGACGACCTCTTCGGCAGCCCTGCCGCCGGTCAGCGTAGCGATCCGGTTTTCCAGTTCCTGCTTTGTATACAGGTAATGGTTTCCTTCCTCGACCTGCATCGTATATCCCAATGCACCGGAGGTACGCGGGATGATCGTGATCTTCTGGACCGGTGCACTGTGTGACTGCAGTGCCGCGACCAGGGCATGACCGACCTCATGGTAGGATACGGTCAGCTTTTCCTTGTCAGTCAGGATTGCGTTCTTCTTTTCGTAGCCGGCAAATACGACTTCAATGCTTGCCTCAAGGTCTTCCTGTGTGACACGGTCCCTGCCTGCACGGACTGCTCTGAGGGCACCTTCATTGATGATGTTCGCCAGTTCAGCGCCGCTGGCACCGGATGCCATGCGGGCGATCATTTCATAGTCGATATCATCTTCTGTTCTGATCTTTGCGGCATGTACCTTCAGGATCGCTTCACGGCCTTTCAGGTCAGGCAGTTCAACAGGGACGCGGCGGTCGAATCTGCCCGGCCTGAGCAGTGCCGCATCAAGTGATTCCGGACGGTTCGTGGCAGCCAGGATGACGACGCCGTTGTTGCTTTCAAAACCGTCCATTTCCGTCAGAAGCTGGTTCAGCGTCTGCTCGCGTTCATCATTGCCGCCGATGTTGCCGGAAACACGTTTTCCGCCGATCGCATCGATCTCATCGATGAATACGATGCACGGCGCTTTTTCTTTTGCCTGTTTGAACAGGTCGCGTACCTTGGAGGCACCCATACCGACAAACATTTCCACGAATTCCGAACCGCTCATGGAGAAGAACGGAACATTGGATTCACCGGCAACCGCCTTAGCCAGCATGGTTTTACCGGTTCCCGGAGGACCTACCAGCAGGATGCCTTTCGGCATCTTGGCACCGATCTGTGAATACTTGGCAGGGTCATGCAGGTAATCGACGATCTCCTGCAGTGATTCCTTTGCTTCATCTTCTCCGGCGACATCCTTGAACAGGATACCGGAGGTGGATTTGATATAGACTCTTGCGTTGGACTTTCCCATGTTGAACATCATGGAATTGCCGCCGCCTTCCAGACGTTTGCTCATCATCCTTCCGAAATAGATGAAGATGATGATCGGGAATATCCATGACAGCAGGAATGACAGGATCGGGGAGGTCTTCTGCTGGATGTCCGTTGCGAATTCCGCACCGGATTCATACAGACGCTCCGTCAGGTTAGGATCATTCATCAGACCTGTCGTATAGACCTGTTCTTCATCTGCTTTGGAGATAAAGAGGATCTGCGTATCGGTGATCTCGACTTTTTTGATCTCTTTGTTCTCCGTCATTTTCATGAACGTACCGTAATCGACCGTCTTGATCTTTGCCTGTTCCATGGTAGGGATGGCAAACAGGTTCAGCAGGCTCAGCACCAGCAGGACGATCGCATAGTAGTATATCAATGGCTTTTTCGGTTTTTCGATCTTATCCATAGTTATTCTCCTTATGGATAATATATTAGCACACTCACAATAGGAGTGCTAAACATTTGCTCAATTCATACAGAACTCACAAATTGACGCTGTTTTGTGGGAAAGTCATTTCATTGACTGAAGACCGGATTCTGCATAAGATACATATATCAGCTTGAATACAAGGGGGATTCTATGAACAATAACAGAAAACTGACACTGGCAGCCATGTTCCTGGCGATCGGACAGGTACTGCCGTTTATAACAGGACAGATCCCGCAGATCGGTGTGATGCTGTCACCGATGCATTTCCCGGTACTTCTGTGCGGGATGGCATGCGGCTGGCAGTACGGCGGTCTGGTCGGATTTATCTGCCCGCTGCTGAGATCCGTATTATTCGGCATGCCGAGGATGTATCCCAACGCAGTCGGCATGGCATTTGAACTCTGCACATACGGCATCGTTTCCGGATGGATCCTGTCAAAGTTCAGGGAAAAGAGCATCAAAAATATCTATATCTCGCTGATCACAGCAATGATCTGCGGAAGGATCGTATGGGGTCTTGCCTATACGCTGATGCTGAGCGGCACGGATTCACCGTTCACGTTCCAGGCTTTTCTTGCCGGAGCGTTCCTGAATGCGATACCGGGCATCATCGCACAGCTTGTTCTCATACCGCTGATCATGCGGGCTCTGGTCAACGCAAAACTGGTCAAATAGCAGCTGCAAACTTCATATCAGAAAATAATAGCACGCAATTAATTGCGTGCTATTGAGTTTTATGGGACAAGCGTTTATCATAGACAGTGGAGGTGATGATCGTGGATCTCGGTTTCAAGATCAAGAAGATCAATGACATGCTTGAGAAGGGGTACAATCAGCTGCTGCAGGAGCAGGATCTGACCTTTTCCCAGCATCATGTTCTGGTTTATCTGAAGCATCAGAAAGATCAGACGGCCAGACTGAAGGAACTGGAAAAACACTTCAATGTTGCCCAGCCGACCATGGCAGGCATCGTGGTCAGGCTTGAGTCAAAGGGACTGGTCCGCAGTTCTGTCCTGCCGGATGACCGCAGGGTCAAGGTGGTGACATTGACGGAAAGCGGCAATGAACTGCTCCATGAGTCATTCTTAAGTATGAAAAAAGGAGAGCAGATGCTTGTTTCAAAACTGAGCGATGAGGAGACGGAGGAACTCGGCCGCCTGCTGGATGTCCTGTACAATACGATAATGGGGATCGCGCAGGATTATGAAGCAGATGCCGGAAAGGAGAAACTATGTTAAAAACACTGATGAAACAGATCGGTCAGTATAAAAAGGCGGCTATTCTGACACCGGTCTTTATGATCGGCGAAGTGCTGATGGAAGTACTGATACCGTACATTACTGCCAATCTGATCGATGAAGGTATCGAAGCTGCCAATATGGCTGCTGTATGGAAGTATGGTCTGATCATGCTGGTGATGGCATTTGTCAGCCTCATGTGCGGTGCGATGTCCGGCAAATACGCAGCGTATGCGTCGACCGGCTTTGCCGCAAATCTGCGCCGCAGCATGTATGAGAAGATCCAGTCTTACTCATTCGCGAATATTGATAAATTCTCGACAGCAGGTCTTGTTACACGTATGACGACGGATGTTACGAACCTGCAGAATGCGTTCCAGATGATCATCCGTATGGCGGTCAGACCGCCGATGATGCTGATACTGTCAGTCATCATGTGCATTACGATCAGCCCGTCACTGAGTACGATCTTCCTCGTAGCGGTGGTCGTGCTTGCGGTCGCCCTGTCGATCCTGATCGTCAATACAACGAAGATCTTCCGTCAGACATTTGAAAAGTATGACGCACTGAACGCAAGCGTTCAGGAGAACGTTTCCGCTGCCAGAGTCGTTAAGGCATTTGTCCGTGAAGACTATGAAACAGACAAATTCAAAAAGGCTGCAGGCAACCTGAGAGCCATGTTCGTCAAGGCGGAAGCCCTGATCGCCCTGAACAACCCGGTCATGATGATGATCGTTTACGGATGCATCATTTCCCTGAGCTGGTTCGGCGCGAAGCAGGTCGTTTCCGGTGTGCTGACAACAGGTCAGCTGACATCCATGTTCTCCTATATCATGAGCATCCTGATGTCTCTGATGATGCTGTCGATGGTATTTGTCATGATCACGATGTCCACAGCCAGCGCAGCCCGTATTTCCGAAGTGCTGAATGAAGTTCCGGATATTGCGAATCCCGCTGAGCCGGTCATGGATGTTGAAAACGGTCAGATCGACTTCAATGATGTTTCCTTTGCGTACAATACGGAAGGAAGCGGTGAAAATGTCCTGCAGGACATCGATCTGCATATCAGGTCGGGTGAAACGATCGGTATCATCGGAGGTACCGGTTCCGGTAAATCTACACTGGTCAGCCTGATCTCAAGACTGTATGACGCAACAGAGGGATCTGTTGAGGTGGGCGGCGTCAATGTCAAAGACTATGACCAGGAAGCGCTGAGAAACAAAGTCGCGGTCGTTCTGCAGAAGAATGTCCTGTTCTCCGGTACGATCCTTGACAACCTCAGATGGGGCAAGGAAGACGCAACGGAAGAAGAATGCATCAAAGCATGCAGACTTGCCTGTGCGGATGAATTCATTGAGAAGTTCCCGGACAAATACAATTCCTGGGTCGAGCAGGGAGGAAACAACCTGTCGGGCGGTCAGAAACAGAGACTTTGTATTGCCAGAGCGCTGCTGAAGGACCCGAAGATCCTGATCCTGGATGACTCAACATCCGCAGTCGATACGGCTACGGATGCGAAGATCCGTGACGCGTTTGCAAATACGATCCCGGATACGACAAAGCTGATCATTGCCCAGAGGATCTCTTCTGTCCAGCACGCTGACAGGATCATCGTCCTGAACGACGGAAAAGTTGACGGTTTTGATACACATGAGAACCTGCTGAAGACAAATGAGATCTACCGCGATATTTATGAGACACAGCTGAAGGGTTCCGGCGACTTCGATGAGCCGGGCCGGGAAGGAGGCAACTGAGATGAGGGGACCCAGAAACATGGGACCGCGTCCCAAGGTGAAAAAAGGAACTCTGATGAGAGTTCTGAAGTACATGATGCAGACTTACTGGCTTCACATGATCCTGGTCGTGATCTTCATCATTACCAATGCGATCTGCACACTGCAGGGAACGCTGTTCATGCAGAAACTGATCGACGTATACATTCTTCCGATGATCAATACAGGCAGCCGTGATTTTGCCCCGCTGGCAGCTGCCCTGAGAAAACTGGTTGCGATCCTGCTCCTCGGTATCTTCTCTGCCTATGCGTATAACCGTATCATGGTCACTGTAGGCCAGGGAACGATGGAAAAGATCCGTGTCGAGCTGTTCAGCCACATGCAGACACTGCCGATCAAATACTTTGATACACATGCGCACGGCGACATCATGTCCGTATATACGAATGATATCGATACGATGAGACAGGTCATCGGTCAGACGATCCCGCAGGTGATCAACTCCGTCGCTACGATCAGTACGACATTCGTATCCATGGTACGCATGAGCCTGCCTCTGACCGGGGTGTCCCTGTTCATGATCATGGTCATGATGATCGTGTCCGGAAAGATCGGCGGCCAGTCCAGAAAATACTTCATCGAACGTCAGAAGACGCTTGGCGCTGTCAATGGTTATGTTGAGGAAATGGTGGAAGGCCAGAAGGTCATCAAGGTATTCTGCCATGAAGAAAAGGCTGTTGAACGCTTCGTAGACCTGAATGAAAAACTCCGTGAAGCAGGCAACAACGCAAACAAGTTTGCCAATATCCTGATGCCGATCAATGCCAACCTCGGCAATATCAGCTATGTACTGATCGCGGTAACAGGCGCATGGCTCGCATTAAGCGGTGTTTCTGCCCTGACGCTTGGCAGACTGGTATCATTCCTGACACTGAACAGGAACTTCACACGTCCTGTCAGCCAGATCTCACAGCAGGTCAACTCCGTTGCCATGGCAATGGCAGGTGCTGAACGTATCTTCGATATGATGGATGAGAAGAGCGAAGTGGATGAAGGCTACGTTGAACTCGTCAACGTCATTGAGAAAGAAGACGGAACGCTGGTGGAAACAGAACAGAAGACAGGCAAGTGGGCATGGAGACATCCTCATAAGGCAGAAGGAACTGTTACCTATCAGAAACTGAACGGCAAGGTGACGATGGATGACGTTGACTTCAGCTATGACGGCAAGAAAACTGTCCTGCACAACATCACATTGTATGGACTGCCCGGTCAGAAGATCGCCTTTGTTGGTTCGACCGGTGCCGGAAAAACGACCATTACGAACCTGATCAACCGTTTCTATGACATTGCGGACGGCAAGATCCGTTACGACGACATCAACATCAACAAGATCAAGAAGCCTGACCTGAGAAGATCGCTCGGTATGGTCCTCCAGGATACACATCTGTTCAGCGGTACGATCATGGACAACATCCGTTACGGACGTCTGGACGCGACCGATGAGGAATGTATCCAGGCTGCCAAGCTGGCAAATGCGCATGGTTTCATCAAGAGACTTCCTGACGGATACAAGACATACATCACCGGTGACGGAGGTTCTCTCTCCCAGGGTGAAAGACAGCTGCTTGCCATCGCAAGAGCTGCTGTTGCGGATCCGCCTGCCATGATCCTTGATGAGGCGACATCGTCCATCGATACCAGGACCGAGAAGCTTGTTCAGAAGGGTATGGACGCCCTGATGAAAGGCAGAACGACATTCGTCATTGCGCATCGTCTTTCCACTGTCCAGAACAGTGACTGCATCCTCGTACTCGAGGACGGCAGGATCATTGAACGCGGTACGCATGATGAACTGATCGACAAGAAGGGCAGATACTATCAGCTCTATACAGGCAATCAGATCACTGAAGGATGATCGCTGATCCAAATATATCGATCATCACATAGTCTGAAAAACAGAAGATCCTCCGCTCAGCCATGTGTGCTGAAACGGAGGATCTTTATTTGATCATTTTTGTTTCCGACCGTCATTCCGTGGTCATGAAAGATCTTCTTGTCCGGAAATGATCAAAGAAACGCTCTCTTACTTCATCCTTGTGCGTGCGGCTGATCGGTATGCGCGCACCGTTTTCCAGCACGAGCATGTCATGATCCAGTTCCCGGATCTTACTGATGCTGACCCAGTATCCCTGATGACAGTGGATAAACCGGTCCTCCAGTTCTTTCGGGATCAGCAGAGCAGGTCTGCGTGTATCGTAATATTCCCGGTCCTTGCATATGATCTGTGATTTACGGTTGACTTTACTGATGTAAATGATCTGATCGACCGGCAGGGCGATCGATCTGCCGCTTTCTCTTATCACGATGCCCGGTACTGCACCCTGGCTGCTGTCCAGTGACTGCAGTGCTTTTTTCATTGCCAGAGGGAAAAACCGGTCAGAGGTCTTTTTGACCACAAACCAGATATGCTCAGCCTCATAGGCATCCGGCGCATAATCGATATACGCGGTCAGAAATATGATGCGGCACATCGGAACAAGCTGATTCATCCTCTTGGCCAGTGAAATTCCGTCTTCCCCGTCCAGCTCGATGTCAAGGACAGCAATATCCGGAGAGTAATGATCTTTGTCGATCTCAGACAGCAGCTCTTCCGCACTGGAAAACAACTGTATCAGATAACTGTTATGTTCCTGATCCAGGCAGGATGTTACAAGGTCTTCAGCCAGCTTCAGATGTGTGCTGTTATCATCGCATATTGCTATATTGAGTTTCATAACTGCTCCGTAGGTGATCTGCTTTCAGTATAAGTCATTTTGTATGAAACAAGGCCGGAAATATCCCATATCCCATAGCCGGATCATCTGCCTGCCCTGATCAACAGGAAAGCGGACCGGATCTGCCCGGCCCGCAGTATCTTTTATGATGCTCAGCCCTTGATCTTGTTCTT
>JAFOMZ010000111.1 GCA_017421125.1 Solobacterium sp. | reverse complement strand
TCCTTGCAGCGGTGAAGGTTGCAGCTGCTCTCCTGCATGATATGCATATCACAGTATCCGGGATGTCCGCCGATCCTCCAGATCTGTTCATCATTCTCCCAGACAACAGCGCTGCTCTTTGAGTAGGGATCGTAGCTGTCAAAGTTTTTGAGTTTGAACTGCTCACCCTGCCAGCCGACGAAGTTTTCCCCGTCCCACTGTCTGAAATGCAGGTATTCATATGCCGGATCTCCCGGGTTTTCCGGCGAATCATACCAGAAGTTCGTTGGGATCTTCAGTTCATGGGCAACATCACGGAAGGCACGTTCCAGATCATTGACATCATCCTGCATCTTTGTCGTGCAGCTGTCCGGGTAATGACCGATAATGCTGCGGCAAAGCTCTGCTTCCGCCATGAATTCCCTGTATGCTTCTTCATATCTGACTTCATTCATCAGCTCTCTGTGACGGTGGCGCCATTTGAATCTGCCTTCTTCATCCACCATGGAAGGAACTTCTTCTTTCGGAAGTACCGGACTTTCCCAAAGGTGTCTGTGCCAGCCTACGGATATCCATGGCCGGTCTTTCAGCCATAACAAAGCCTGTACTGTATGCGGTGAATCAAGCATGACATCTGCCGAGGTTGCGATCCCTTCCTCAAATGCGCGGTAAATGCCAAGGTCAAAGGCCTCCGTATATCCGATATCATCAGCTCGGTAAACAAGTCTTTTTCTCATGTCAGAATTCCGCCTCCTCCTGCAGACTCCATTTTCCAAGCAATTCCCACATATCACGCTTCATCTGAGGCCCGAATTCCGAGAATGTATGCATCGTAATATGGTTCAGGTACATGCCTGTAACATAATGATCAAATCCATTTGAGATCGTTGCGAGCGTTGTTGTCTGTTTGTTTACCGCTCCGTAGAATTCACTGTACAGTTCATGCGGTTCAAAGATAATCGAGTAATTTTCATTCAGGATCAGCTGGGAGAACATCGACTCATCTGTGATCTCCATCGGTTCCAACTGTCTTTCACCGAAACGGCGCGGATTGAGATAGCGCTGTTCCAGTGTTTTCTTTTCCTGCTCTGTCAGACGTTCAGCCGGCGGCAGATATGCCGTTCCCATGGAAACCGGATCACCTTTTTCCACTTTGATCATCTGTTCCCTGTAACGGAACGCATTGACAGGTTCCCTGTTTTCCTGGTGCGACAGCTGACGTTCAAATTCTGCGGTCAGAAGATCTCCCAGACGGAGGATCTCCTCATATTCCTTGTTCTTTCTGACAAAATGCGGTGATATATCTCCCGCAGGTCCGAGCAGGAATGTAAAGAACTCTCCGGGATGTGCTTCACTCAGTTTCCTGATGCAGTATCCCGGGTATTCGCTTGTGAAATCCGATTCCCATAATGCCAGGATCGTCGGATGGCAGTTGTGGATCAGGAATGTGATCCTGCGTTCCCCATCACCGTACAGGGACAGTGTCTCGGCATACAGATGAACTGCCTTGTGCTTCATGTCTGCTTCCCTGCTGTCCCCGATCTTGTTGAAATAACGGTACTGATAGCTGTACGTCACTTCTTTGTACTCCGTCATTTCGATCGTACCGACATTTTCCCTGATCTTTTCGATCACAAAACGGATCCATGCATAATCTGTTGTCATACACGGGCAGTTATGGCTGTGTGTAGCAGACACGACGATATCGATCTCTCTGCCAATCGTTTCTTCGATCGCCTGTTTGATCCAATTTCTGACTTCGAGCCAGATCTCCACAGAATCGATCGACACATGGTACCAGGGCTTATGGCCTTCTGCTTCCAGTACGATCATTCTGAGATGCAGGTCATCCCAGCATGCCTGATGTTTTTCTTCATGGTGATTCAGCATGCGGTTAACCGGAAATTCCGGGTTGATCACTACGGATTTAAATCCCATTTTCATCATGATTTTTTCCTCTTTATACCAGATCGTAGTATGTGATCAGTTCGATATCGTTCTCATTGATCCAGTTTTTGACTTCTTCCGACATCATGGCTTCGGCATCCCTCATACGTTCCAGAGATAGTGTCGTCCATTTCATCAGTTCCCCGTCCACATATCCCGGGTGTCCGCCGATCGCCGCATATTCACCTTCTGCCAGCCAGTCTGCGCACTGCATGATCAGTTCTGTTGTATTTTTACTGATCTGTTCGGCAGGATCGAATACTTTTTTGCCTGAAGCTTTGGTGGTCTTTTGAACAGCAGCCGGGCAGTCCCGTATCTCACGGAATCCCAACGCTTCCCTGATGTCGTGGGAATAAGGTATATGCTCATCTTCCGCGATCCTGCGGATACTTTGGATATAGGTTTCCGGATGAATGGAGTGCGGATGCAGGTAACCGGGTTTTCTTCCTGTCAATTCAACAAACCGGTCATACTGCGCGCGCAGTTCCGTATAAACTTCTTCCAGCGGAAACATCTCTGCTCTGCCTTCCGGTGTCTTGAACAACTCGTTTCTGATCCTGACGCCGCTTTTGATAAACGTTCCGTTTTCATCGATCAAATGCGGGATCTTTGCAGGATCAGCGCAGCTCGGTCCGGCGACGATATTGAAATCGATGCCAAAGCAGGCAAACGGACGGTCTTTCATAAAACTCACCGCAAACGGTGCGCTCGGCATGTTGGCAAACAGCCCTGTATTGCGCAGAACACCGCGGTCGATCGAATCAACGATCCCCAGTGTTACTCCTCTTGTAAAACCAAAATCATCTCCCTGCGTTAAAAGTTTCATACAGCACCTCATCTGATTACGAACTAATTATAAAATGCGGCAGTCGCCTTTATTTATCACAAATTGAGTTCTCATTATATCAGTCTGTTGCGGAGATATTCTTGTATTTTCGTAAGCCCACTTGTCATTTCCTGCACAAATATGCGTTATAATAGTCATGTTAATAAATAAAAGAGGGAGTTATTATGAGTGACATTCTTATTGGTAAAAACACAATTACGAACCAGGATGTATTTTTGACACTGCCTACAGTAGCTGTCATGACCGGTGCTAAAGCTGCCGGCAAAACTTTCCTGCTCTACAAGATCATTGAGAGGAAAACAGACGGCCGTATTATCCTTTTCACAAACAAACCTGATCACTACCAGGGCCTGGGCGGAAAAGACCTCAGAGTTCAGGAAGGTGAACTGGAATTCGATATTGATTCACATCTGACGATCGTTGATGTCAGCTATCTTTACCATGATGATCCGACAGTCGTTCTGGATGACGCGATCAGAAACTTCAACAAGAAGACTACTGAAAATGACCTGATCATTCTTGATGAAGCTTTCCCGACATATGCTGAAGAAGAATACAAGCAGGAACTCTACAGGTCCATTGAAGAAGGCTGGAAAGCCGGCGTATCCGTTATCGTTTCAACAAATGATACGGAAAAACTGATCAACACAGTTCCCGACCTGCTTTATATGTGCGAATACAGTATCTGCATGATGCAGGATAAAGATCTGGCTGTTAAGTTCTGTGAACTCTCTGCTTCAGAGAGAGGCAAATATGAACTCCTGCAGTACTATGATGCAATGGAATTCGGTTCCGCCATCGTCAGCAGACAGGACGGTTCAGTAGATTTCATTAAAGTCTGCTGATAAAAACCAAAATGAACATTCTGCGCAGACCTGAAAAGGCTGCGCTTTTTTGATGCTCACAAGCACTAAAAAAGCTGCAGCCATTGAAGCCGCAGCCTGATCGTTTATGATTACTGAGCAACCTTTCCCAGATATCTGTCGTATACACGGGAGACAGATGTGTGGTTCATGATCGCATCGATCGTTTCTGCCAGCATATCCGCGATGGACAGCTGTACGATCTTTGTGGACTTTGCCTTCTTCTCTTCGGACAGCTGGATCGTATCGGAGATAACAACTTCCTTGATCTCGGATGCTTCGATCTTTTCAACAGCATCCCTGGAGAAGATACCGTGTGTAACAGCAACGTTGACTTCTTTTGCGCCATGGTCCTTCAGGATCTTGGCAGCAGCACAAAGTGTTCCGCATGTATCGGCAATATCATCTACGATGATGCAGATCTTACCGTCAACATCACCGATGACATTCTGTGCTTCTACTTCGTTCGGCTTCGGACGGCGTTTGTCAACGATTGCGATCGGGCAGTCAAGCAGTTCGGCAATTCTTCTTGCACGTACGACTCCGCCGTGGTCAGGTGATACAACAACGACCTCGTCACTGTTGAAACCTTTTTCTGCATAATAATGTCCGAGCATCGGTCCTACAGCCAGGTCATCGATCGGAACATCGAAGAAGCCCTGGATCTGTGTAGCGTGGAGGTCACAGACAACGATTCTGTCAGCTCCTGCTACTGTCAGCAGATCTGCAACAAGCTTTGCGGTGATCGGCTGATGCGCAGATGCCTTACGGTCCTGACGGGCATATCCATAATAAGGAATAACAACGTTGATCTCCTTGGCACTTGCCCTCTTCAATGCATCAATGCATACAAGAACTTCCATCAGGTGTTCTGTTACAGGTGTGCATGTGGACTGGATGATAAAGACTGATCTTCCGCGGACTGTTTCCTGCGGTGTAACGAGGATCTCACCATCCGCAAAATGTTCGACTTTGATCCTTCCCAAAGGTAATCCGAGTTTTTCTGCTACGGATCTTGCCAGATCAGTACTGGACGTTAATGCAAAAACGACAGTTTCTTTTAACATGAGAGCTTTCCTTTCCCCTTCTTAGCGTCAGCAGACCAAAGGTCTGCTCTGTCCTTTAGTCTTCTGCCGGAACGCTGTAAACGTTCGGGCCGATTGTTTCCCCTTGTCCGACCACAGCATCTCTCAGGTAGCTTCCCGGGAGAATGACTGCTCCGTCCTGTATTTTTGTTTCGCCATATAAATAGACATTCGGATGAATGACCACATCATGACCAATGGTCACATACGGTCCGATATATGCTGTATCCGGATCGACCATTGTGACACCCGATGCCATCAGGCCTGTATTGATCCTCTGCTGCAGATAAGCAGATGCACGGGCCAGTTCAATGTTGTCATTGACTCCCTGTACTTCCATGCAGTCTTCTACCTGTACTGCCGCAACTTTGTATCCATGGCGGATGAAGATCTCCACCAGGTCTGTAATGTAGTATTCATGCTGGGCATTGTTGTTTGTCAGTTCTTTCAGACCTTCAAACAGCAGTTCATTGCGGAACGCATAGAAGCCCATGTTAGTCTCTTTCACAGCACGTTCTTCATCCGTGCAGTCTTTGTACTCAACGATTTTTTCTACACTTCCGTCCGCGCCGCGGATGACTCTGCCGAATCGGTTGTCATATTCCGGCACAGCAGTCATGATCGCCATCTCCGCATGCTCAAGCGCTTCATAAAGTCTGGCATACGTTTCCGGTCTGACACACGGACCGTCTCCGTTGACAACAACAGTCAGTCCTTTTTCTGTTTCCAGCTGACGCGCCTGCATGACAGCGTGACCTGTTCCGAGCTGCGGTTCCTGCACCGCAAATTCACAGGTTCCTGCCAGAGCCGCCTCGACAAGTTCATGCCCGTATCCGACGATCGAAACGATACGTTCTGCACCGGCTTTTTTCAGATTGTTGACGATTAGTCCCGCCATCGGTTCATCCAGGATACGATGAAGCACTTTCGGCTGATCAGAGTGCATTCGCGTACCTTTTCCGGCCGCCATTACAATTGCATTCTTCATGTTTCGCGCCTCCCTGCCCATATATAATATGAATATACTATTTTTTCAATCGTTTGTTCCCACAAAAAACAGTTATTTCTTGCGAAACCGCTTTCATTGCAGGATTTTTGTCATTCTTACAAAGTATCCTTTATATCTCATCAGATCGGATGTTTTCCTCAGCAGACGGGGACTTCTGGTGATCCCGAATACGGTAGACCCGCTTCCGGACATCAGAACGCCGTCAAAACCGAGTGCTGTCAGATCGTCTTTAATATCTCTGATCTCACGGACCAGCCTGAGGCTGACTTCTTCCAGGGAGTTGCCGAGATTCCTGATCACACCGTCATAATCGTTGTTCATCAGTGCGTCACGCATCGCCAGGCAGTCCGGGTGCACGGTGTTTTCTTTATCCATCTCTGTGAATGCTGTTTTGGTCGATACACCCCGCTTCGGTTTCACAAGAAGAATGTCAAAATCTGTATTGCACGCAAACGGTTCCAGCACATCACCGATACCTGAAACAAAAGCGCATTGATTGAAAATGCAGAACGGTACATCCGCACCTACCCTTTTGCCGACATTGATCATATCTTCCCTGCTCATATTCAGGTGCAGGAGCTGATTCATGATCCGGATCGCCGCTGCAGCGTCTGCGGATCCGCCGGCCAGCCCTGCCTGGGTCGGTATGTGCTTCTGAAGACTGCATGCAAACTCTTCCCGGAAACCATAACATTCACGCATGACATTGATCGCCTTTATCACGGTATTCTTTTCATTGACCGGCAGAAAGGAACGGTTCAGGGAAATCGTGGTCGTTTCCGCAGGAACCATTTCAAGAACATCATAAAAGTCTACCGGAGCCATGATCATCTTCAGTTCATGATATCCGTCTTCCCGTTCCCCGACGACATCCAGGCACAGATTGATCTTTGCGTATGCACGTTCTTTCATATCATTTTCCTCCAGACTGTATACAGCGCACGGAACTGTTCCAGTGTCATATTCTGTGCCCTGATGCCGGGATCGATCCCCGCCTCAGCCAGCACAGCATTGATCCCGGTGCCTTCCGGCGCATATGCCTTCAGATTGTTATACAGTGTTTTTCTCCTTTGGGCAAAACACGCCCTGACCAGTTCGAAGAACTGCCCTGTCCCTTCTGTATCCACAGTCTTCCTGCGGAACTGAATGACTGCGCTGTCCACATTCGGAGCGGGAGAAAAACACGTCCTGGGTACCTGGAACAGTTTTTTCACATCATACAGATATGCGCTCTCAACACTTAACGCACCGTAATCCGGACTTCCCGGACCTGCCGCGAATCTGTCCGCGACTTCCTTCTGGACCATGACTGTGATCCATTCCACCGGCTCAGCACATTCAAACAGTCTGAACAATACAGGTGTCGTAATGTAATAAGGAAGATTTGCGCACACACTGACAGACCCGTAGGTCTCCTTCAGCTCCCTGACAGACTGTTCAAGATCTGCCTGCAGGATATCCTGCAGGATGATCTCCACATTGCTGTATTCAGACAGTGTGTCATCCAGGACTGCCAGCAGTCTTTCATCCACTTCATAGCTGCGGACATGCCGGGAACGGAGTGCCAGCTGTTCTGTCAGGCTTCCGATGCCGGGACCGATCTCGATGACTGCACCTTCACAATGCGAAGATGCGGCTATTTTCTGTACGATGGAAACATCGATGAGAAAATTCTGTCCGTAGCCCTTTTTCGCTTTCAGATCATATTTTTTCAGGATCTCTCCGGTTCTTGAAGGAGCCGCAACAGGTTTATTCATCATCCATTTCCTTTCTGATCTCTTCGTATGTAATACCTAAATGGTTCAATCGTTTCAGCATCGTTTTTGCCGAACCGAATCCGATATGAAGCTTTCTGCCGATCAGTTCTCTTTTTTTCTGTGAGCGGCTGCCTCCGCTCAGTCCAAGGTCCACCAGATCGGACATGGTCAGGCTTCCGGTCTCCTTGTCACTGTATGTGACAAGATGATCCAGCGCTTCTGCCAGAACTTCTCCGTCCGCGTGTTCCACGCCTACCTTCTTATCTGTCCTGGCATCTCTTTTATCCACAAAAGCGTTCTGGCATCCCGGCACTGCCTGGTTGACCGCATGACGGATCATATTGCCCGGTGCATCGGGATCTGTAAATACGATGACACCGGTCCGTTTCTGTGCTTCGCGTATTTCATCCAGGACCGCTTCAGGCAGTGATGTCCCGCCTGTTTCGATCGTGCAGCATTCAAAATACTTCTTCAGATTTTCCGTATCGTGCCTGCCTTCCACTACGATCGTCTGCAGGATCTTTCTCATAATACTTCCTCATGAAGCAGACGGTCATAATTCTGTGCAATGATCTCTTTCATCTCTTCCACGGATCTTCCGCATACTTCCGCAATGACTTTCACGATGTGAGGAATATTGGAAGGCTCATTCCTTCTGCCCCGGAAAGGTTCCGGTGACATATACGGGCAGTCTGTTTCGCTCAGCAGGAACCTCGGGTCTACCGCGGCTGCAGCTGCCTTGGAATGCCTGGAGTTTTTGAATGTGATCGCTCCGCCGAACGCCAGATAATAGCCCAGCTTTGTAAATTCCACAGCCATCTCCGCACTGCCGGAATAACAATGCATCACGCCCGGGATCAGATGAGCCTTCATAATGTCGTATGTATCCTGTATTGCATCCCTTGAATGGACAAGGATCGGTTTATGCACAGCCCTGGCTTCTTTGATCTGCCGGATGAACAATTCGCGCTGTACCGGTTTGTTGTCTTTAACCCAGTAATAGTCCAGGCCGATCTCGCCGACACAGGCAATCCTCGGATCCCTGATGATCTCACAGAATCTGTCCCATTTTCCCTGCCAGTCATTGGCGTCTTCCGGATGGATCCCGTAGGCACAGGCAAAACGGAAAGGATCACTGTCGACCAGTGAAAATGCTTTATCGATCTCCGCTTCACTGGTGCACATGATCATGATCCGCTTTACATCTGCCTGTTCGGCACGTTCCAGCAGTTCATCCAGATC
Organism: Solobacterium sp.; assembly: GCA_017421125.1. Classification (GTDB taxonomy): domain Bacteria; phylum Bacillota_I; class Bacilli_A; order Erysipelotrichales; family Erysipelotrichaceae; genus Bulleidia. The sequence continues at coordinate 3,041 of JAFOMZ010000111.1, read as the reverse complement.
CTGTTCGAATTCCTCAGAGATAATATGTGCGTGTGAGTCAAGGTAATATGTCATTCTGTTTACTTCCCCAGACAGAACCTGCTGAAGATCTCGTCCAGCAGTCCGTCTCTTGTTGATTCTCCGGTGATCTCTTTCAGGGCATCATAGGCTGCCTGAAGATCGATCGTTACCAGATCTGTTTCCATGCCGGCTTTCATCGCACTGACAGCGTCCTTCATATGACTTTCTGCCTGCAGTGCAAGTCCGATCTGACGCTCATTGTTCAATGTATCCTGATAAGCCGTCTGCACATCATTTTCATATTTATGTATGATCGCTTCCTTCAGCGCGTCCAGATCATTTTCCAGGGCAGATACGGCGATCGTATCAGGAATTTCCGCCATGTCCTTCTTATTATATATGATGATCCGTTCCTTATCTTTGGACAGTTCGAGCAGTTCCCTGTCTTCATCGGTCAGACCGCTGACACTGTCCAGAACAACGATCACCAGCTGTGCCTTCTGCAGGGCCTTCAATGAACGCTCGATACCCATCTGTTCGATCTTGTCAGTGGACTCATGGATTCCTGCCGTATCGATCAGGTTCAGCGTCAGATCCCCGATATGAACGGTCCCTTCAACGATATCCCTGGTCGTTCCGGCAATATCCGTAACGATCGCCTTGTCTTCTTCCAGCAGGGCATTCAGGATCGAAGATTTTCCCACGTTCGGCTTTCCCAGGATCACGGTATCGATACCGCTCCTGATCTGCACTGCCCGCGATGCTTCCGCGATCAGCTCATGGATCTCCTTCAGCCATTGTTCTGCCGAAGGCAGGATGATCTCTGATGTCAGTTCCTCGACATCGTTGTATTCCGGATAGTCAATATTGACTTCGATCTGCGCAATGATGGAGATCAGGGATTCACATAATGGATCCAGCAGTTTTTTCACACTGCCCTTCAGGGAATGCACAGCACTCCTGACATTCATGTCATCCCTGGCACGGATCAGATCGGCGACGCCTTCCGCCTGGGCAAGGTCCATCTTCCCGTTCAGGAATGCACGTTCCGTAAATTCACCCCTGCGTGCCATGCGGGCTCCCGCCCCCAGCAGCATGCTTAAGATCTTGCGCGTCACATAAATACCGCCATGACAGCTGATCTCGACACAGTCTTCACCTGTATAGGAGTGCGGCGCTCTGAACATACTGATAAGCACTTCATCCACGATCCCGTTTTCATCCCGGACATACGCGTGACGGATCCGGTATCCCTTCATGTCAGACAATGATCTGTCCAGGATCTCCTCACATACCGGGACCGCTTCATCCCCGCTGATCCTGATGACGGAGATCGCGCCTTCTCCCTGTACTGTTGCGATTGCTGTAATTGTGTCCATACATGCCTCCGGGTTCATATTACCATATTCGCTTCTGTTTTGTTTCTCCGCTTAAATGGTCTATACTTCTTATATGACATACACCTTCAGACCAGAACTGCAGGAAACAATGCACCATCTGGAATATGAGAACCTGACACCGGTCCAGAAAGAATCGATCCCTTTATTTTTAGAGGGTCACGATCTTTATGTGCAGGCCGGCACAGGCGCTGGCAAGACTGCTGCGTTTCTCCTGCCTATATTGAATCAGATCACTCCCCTGGAACGGAAGACCAGGGCTTTGATCATTGCGCCTACCCGGGAACTTGCGGCACAGATCAAAACACTGTCAGACCGTTTTTCCGCGTATCTTAAAATCCATACTGCATGCATGATCGGCGGCAAAAAGTACAATCATCAGCTCAATATGCTCAAACAGCATCCCGAGATCATTACCGGCACTGCCGGCAGGCTACTGGACCTGATCAGACAGGGCCTGATCGAACTGGATGACCTGAGGTGGGTCGTGCTGGACGAAGCGGATATGCTGTTGAGTCTGGGACAGAGACAGGAAGTATCCGCGATCCTGGAAACTCTGCCCTCAGGCATCCAGACTGTCATGTATTCCGCAACCATGGACGAATCCCTGACATCGTTATTTCCCGGGGAATACCGGAGTGTCGTGATCAGCGAGACGGAAGTCAATCCGCATATCAAACAATACTATATCCGGACAGATCAGATCTACGAAGATCTTGCGCATATCCTTGGCGAACTCCCGTTTGGATGCATCGTTTTTTTCAAACGTCAGTCTGACTGTATCAAGGCTGCGAAAGCACTGCACACAAAAGAGATTCATGCGGAGGCTTATCATGCCGGTCTGAAACAGTCCAGGCGTGAACAGATCATACAGAACTTCTCACACACGGAACTGAGTGTCATCTGCGCGACGGATGCGGCTGCCAGAGGCCTTGATCTGCCGGATGTCGGTCTTGTCGTACACTGCGGTCTGCCGTTTGACATGGAAACATATATCCATCGGTGCGGAAGAGCCGCTCACCAGGGCGGTACTGCATATTCCGTTCTTCTTCTGAACGATGAAGAACTGCAGTCAGAAACAGGACAGGCACTGATCTCCGGATGCGAACAGGCGGCATCCTTATCGGAAATGGACCTGAAACCGGATCTGCCCGTATTTCGCCCGGAGATCCCGTTTCCCTTTGTAAACATGTATTCCATTTCCGCGGGAAAACGGGATCATATCAGGAAAGCCGACATCGTCGGTGCTTTATGTGAACTGATCCCGTTTGAAGATATCGGAACGATCTTTATCGATGACAGGTATACCGATGTACAGCTGCTCAGCGATAAAACCCTGCCCGAGAAAATCAAGATCAAAGGCAAAATCAGAAAAATAAAGCTGAATGACTCACTTCCGTTCTGAAATGACCAAAAACAGTGTAAAATGTTATGAGGATAATCATGTATATCCGGGAAAAGAGGTAATCATATGGAACGTAGAACCGGTACCGTATCAAGAGGTATTCGCTGCCCTATCATCCGTGAAGGAGACGATCTCGCCAGAATCGTATGCGACAGTGTTCTGGCCGCTGCTGAAAGCGATGGCTTTGAGCTTCGTGACAGAGATGTTGTCGCGATCACTGAATCCGTTGTTGCCAGAAG
>JAFOMZ010000110.1 GCA_017421125.1 Solobacterium sp. | reverse complement strand
ATGTCCGGAACATCCTGCTCGTGTGTGTGAACCTGCTTCTTGCGGCACTGATCTGGTATCCCTTCTTCAAGGCCGCGGATAAAGCAGAATACGAAAAAGAAGAAAAACGAGCGGCAGAAAAAGCAGCCGCAAGAGCAGCTGCATAATAAAGCGGGTCGTATTGTATGAGTGATATCAATATTAATGCAGTTGCCATGCAGGTGATCCTGCATGCCGGTGACGGGAGAAATAAAGTTGATGAAGCGATCGATGCAATGGCCAGATCTGAATATGAAGAAGCTGAAAAACTTCTGGATGAAGCTGAAACTGAAATAACCAAGGCGCATATTGCCCAGACGCAGGCAATCCAGGCACAGGTGGGTGGAGAAAACATAGAGTATTCGCTCCTGTTTACCCATGCTCAGGATACTGTTATGACGATCAATACTGAACTTAGGATGGCAAGACGTTTCCTGCCGGTATTCAGAATGCTGGGTGAAAAAGCAGAAAGGAATAACAATCATGAATAAGAGATTTCCTGAAGGCTTTCTCTGGGGTGGCTCAACTGCAGCAAACCAGGTTGAAGGCGCATACAATGAAGGCGGAAGAGGACTTGCAACTTCTGATTTTGCAAGGCTGGTAGATGCTGAAACAAGGAAACGCGAAGGCGGATTTGAGGAGCGTGAACCTCATAATGCCGCGACGAAAGGGATGCTGGCTGATATGAAAGCGCATCCTGAACACTGGGAATTTCCGAAACGGCGGGGAATCGATTTCTATCACACATATAAGGAAGATATCGCCCTGTTTGCAGAAATGGGATTCAAAGTGTTCCGAATGTCAATTTCCTGGTCCAGGATCCTTCCAAACGGGGATGACGAAATTCCGAACGAAGAAGGGCTGCAGTTCTATGACGATGTATTCGATGAATTGCATCGATACGGAATTGAACCGCTTGTAACATTGTCTCATTTTGACACTCCGCTTCATCTTGCGGAAGAATACGGCGGATTCCTGAGCAGACATACGGTGAAAGCGTTTGAACATTATGCAAGGATCGTTTTGAACAGATATAAAGAAAAGGTCAGATACTGGCTTACGTTTAACGAGATCAACAACGTGCTCTCAAACCCGTTCACAAGCAGCGGTCTCATCTTTGACGGACCTGTGAATCCGTTGGGACAGAATTCCTATCTCGGCCACTGGCAGGAAAAATTCCAGGCTGTTCATAACCAGTTTGTCGCAAGCGCACTGGCTGTTAAAGCGTGTCACGAGATCGCCCCTGACGCAAAGATAGGGAATATGCTGTGCAGGCTTGAAAACTATGCGGAAAGTGCCAGGCCGGAGGACCAGCTTCAGGTCATGTTTGAAGATCACTTTAACTGGTTCTTCACAGATGTCCAGGCAAAAGGTGAATATCCGTATTACATGAAGCGTTTCTTTGATGAGAATCATATCCATATCAACATGGAAGAAGATGATATGGATAATATCAGGGAAGGCAAGGTTGATTTTATAACGATCAGTTACTATATGACGTATATTATGCGTTATAAAGGGGATACAGTTCCGAAGCCGACCGGCAGACTTGTTTCTGACCTGAAAAATCCCTACCTGCCGAAATCTGAGTGGGGATGGACGGTTGACCCCATTGGGTTCCGCATCACGCTGAATCATATCTATGACAGATATCACCTCCCGATCTTTATTTCTGAAAACGGCCTGGGGGCTGTCGATCATGTCGAAGAAGACGGCAGGATCATTGATGACTATCGGATCGACTACCTTCGCCAACACGTCGAGCAGCTTCGTGAAGCAATTGAAGACGGCGTGGATGTGTTCGGATATGCATGGTGGGGACCGATCGACCTTGTTTCGTCTGGTACATCAGAGATGTATAAACGTTATGGGATGATCTATGTGGATCTGGATGATCACGGGAGCGGAACAGGAAAGCGCAGCCGCAAAAAATCGTTCTTCTACTACAAAAAAGTAATTGCGTCAAACGGCGCGGATCTTGAAAACGACATTGCATATTAACCACAATACAGAATAGACAGCTGGTATTCTGGCTGGACATACAGGAAAAAGGAACCCGATGCAGATCCCGCTAAAGTGATATGGCTGCTGCATAATGAGTTCTGCTACAAAGGCCGTAAGTGGAATCATTTTCTGCAGCAGTATATGGACCGGTATGACTGGGAAAGAGAGTTTATGGCACTGGATCCTAACTTCAAAAAGATCAAGCTGCATAAAGACCTGTATGAAACATTCAACGGACAGTTTGTAAACAACCGTGAAGGTGCCTCTGAACGTCTTGATGAGCTGATCGCCTTCTATAAAGACTGTGATCTTCAGATCTTCAGGGAATTCGCTGCTCTTCTAAGTAAATATCATGATT
>JAFOMZ010000109.1 GCA_017421125.1 Solobacterium sp. | reverse complement strand
TTAAAGGAACACGGAAAGATCCGTCTGGAAGGAAAAGAATATCCGATGAAAGACGGGGATGTCGTATTCTTCCGCTTTAATGTATAAAGACATGATGCAGGTGTATTTCAACAACCCTGCAGATATACATGCTAGAATATATAAAAGCAACTGAGAGGTAAGTGTAATATGAAATTGATACTGGCTATCGTGTCTAATGATGATGCTTCAAACGTCTCCTCCGCTTTGACAAAGAACGGTTATTCCGTAACACGTCTGGCCACAACGGGCGGTTTTCTCAGAGCAGGCAACACAACGATCATTGCAGGTACAGAAGACGAGAAGGTCGATTACTGCATTGAACTGATCGGAAAGGAATCCAAACGCCGCACAGAGATCGTTCCTTCTTCCGCAAGCTATGATATCGGCAGATATGCGTCATTCCCTGTCGAAGTCCAGGTCGGCGGCGCAACGGTATTTGTTCTGGACGTTGAACAGTTCATCAAGCTTTAACACGCATGATCAGAAGAACAGAGGAAAAGGATATTCCGGCTGTCATGGAAGTGATCGAGAATGCCAGGGCTGACCTGAAGGCCAGGGGCATTCCGCAGTGGCAGAACGGTTATCCCAACGCGGACTCCATCCGTCAGGATATCAAAGACGACGCATCATGGCTGATGGAAGAAGATGGACAGATCGTCGGTACCTGCTGTATCCGGCTGGAGCGTGATCCGAACTATACATATATAGAGAACGGGGCATGGCTGAATGATGAGGACTATGCGGTCATTCACAGGATCGCTGTGCTTGTTTCCACACGCGGACACGGTTATGCCGGTATGTTTTTCCGGCATGCCGGAAAGCTTGCCCTGGAGGGCGGATACCGCAATCTGCGTGCCGATACCCATGACCTGAATTTATCCATGCAGAAAGCACTTCAGAAGGAAGGCTTTGTTCCGTGCGGCATCGTATACATGGCGGACGGTGCTCCCCGCATCGGTTTTCAGAAATTGTTACAGGAATCTGATTGAAACATATCAGATTCTTTTTATCAGGTTAACACCTGCACACCTTTGGTCTAGTATACTTTGCGTTGAGGGAAACACATGAACAAAGGATTAATGACGAGCGGCAATATTTACAAGCGGATTCTGATATTCGCCATCCCGCTCCTGCTGGGAAATTTCTTCCAGCTGATGTACAACACCATCGACTCCATTATCGTCGGCAATTATGTCGGAAAAGAAGCACTGGCTGCAGTCGGCGCCAGTTCTCCGGTCATCAATCTGCTGATCGCGTTCTTCCAGGGACTGGCAACCGGTGCAGGTGTTGTCGTATCCAGGTATTACGGCGCAGGACATCACAGGAAAATGAGTGAAGCGATCCATTCCTTCATCCTGTTTGCCATGATATTCGGACTCTTTCTGAGCGTGCTGGGCGTTACGATGACACCGGTATTCCTGAATATGATCGGTACGCCGGCAGATGTATTTTCACAGGCGGCGGCTTATCTGAGGGTATATTTCCTGGGCAATATTTTCGTTACGGTATACAACAGCTCAACGGGTATCCTGCAGGCTGTCGGTGATTCCCGACACCCGCTCTATTTCCTGATCGCGTCATCCATACTGAATGTTCTGCTGGATATCCTGTTTGTCAGGGTGATCGGGATCGGTGTTGTCGGAGCTGCGCTGGCAACGATCATATGCCAGGGCGTTTCGATGGTACTTGTCATTACCGTTCTGATGCGGACAGATGCCGAGTACAAACTGAAGCTCAGCCAGCTGAAGCTGAACTTTGCGATCCTCAAGGAGATCATCAGGATCGGCGTTCCGGCAGGCGTACAAGGCGTTGTCGTATCTGTTTCAAATGTCATCGTCATGGGCTATATCAATTCCTTCGGTTCCGCGTCCATAGCGGGATTCTCAAGCGCCAACAAATTTGATAACTTCATCGGTCTGCCGGTCAACAGCTTCGCGCTGGCGGCTACGACATTCTGCGGACAGAATCTCGGCGCCGGTGAATTTGAGCGTGTCAGAAAGGGCGTGCGGGCAGCCTTGGCAATGTCGATCACCGCAGTCGCTGTCATGGGCGTGATCATATATACCAACGCGCCTGTATGTATCCGCATGTTCTCATCCGATCCGGAAGTGATCGAAGCCGGCGCAGGACTGATCCGGATCATGTGCCCGTTCTATGTCTTCCTTTGTTTCCACCAGATCTTCTCTTCCGCCCTGCGCGCAAGCGGACACAGCAGTGTGCCGATGATGACATCGATCATCTCATTTGTTGTCCTGAGACAGATCTTCCTGGCATTCACGATGCCCAGATGGCATGAGATCAGCCTGGTCGGATACTGCTACAGCTTCACCTGGGTCCTGGCTGCGCTGTTTACCGGTTTTTACTATTTCCACAGCAGATGGCTTCAGAAAGAGCAGGCACATTATAAGCCCCGTACTGTATAATTCTGATATAGGCAGGTGACTGATATGAGAATCGGACAATCAACTGATATTCATCGTCTTGTCGAGGGACGAAAACTGATACTCGGCGGGGTTGAGATCCCGTTTGAAAAAGGTCTGCTGGGACACAGTGACGCCGATGCACTGACACATGCTGTGGCAGAAGCGATCCTCGGTGCTCTTGCCCTGGGCGATCTGGGACACTGGTTCCCCGATACAGACCCCAAATGGAAGGGCGTGAATTCTCAGATCATCCTGAAAGCAGTTGCGGATATGATGAGGGAAAGAGGCTATCATATCGGCAATGTTGACAGTCTGGTACTGATCGAGAAACCGAAGATGGCTCCGCATATCCAGGCAATGCGCCGGAACTTTGCGGAAGCTCTCGGATGTGATATTTCCCGCATTTCCGTAAAAGCTACCAGAGGAGAAGGAATGGGCTTCGTCGGACGGATGGAAGGTGTCGTGGCGCAGGCTGTCGTCCTTCTGGAAGAGGACTGAGAGATGTTCCGGAAAACCGATGAAGTCAAGGTGCTCCGTGACCCTGTGCATGGATATATCCATGTGGATTATGAGGCAGTATGGCAGTGCATCAACTCTGCCTGGTTTCAGAGACTCCGCAGGATCAGACAGCTTGGCGGCGCATACATGGTCTACCATACCGCCGACCACACCAGATTCGGACATTCACTTGGTGTATATGAGATCGTCAGGAGAATGGTAACAGAGGTACCTGATATTTCGAATGCCCTGACCGAGCGTGAGAAGCTCACGGCAATGCTGGCGGGACTGATGCATGACATCGGTCACGGACCGTATTCACATGCGTTTGAGAAGGTCTCGGGCACATCCCACGAGGAATATACATGCCGCATCATAGAGGAAGACCCCGAGATCCGGGGGATCCTGGAAAACACCGCGGAAGGCCTGGCAAAGGAAGTGGCTGACGTGATCCGCCACAAATCAAGAAACCCGATCCTGCCGCAGCTCGTATCATCCCAGCTTGACGCGGACCGCATGGATTACCTGCTGAGAGACGCCTACTTTACAGGCACGACATACGGCGCGTTTGATATTGAGCGTATCCTCAGGATCCTGCGTGTCAGCGACGGGAAGATCGTGGTCAAGGAAAGCGGCACCTATGCCGTGGAAAACTACATCATGTCCAGATACCACATGTACTGGCAGGTGTACTATCATCCGACAGCACGGTGCTATGAACTGATGCTGTGGGAGCTCTTCATCAGGCTCAGGGATCTGGACAAAATGGGACAGTGGCCGGAAACGCTTCCTGAATTCAGGCCGCTGGTACAGAAAAAGAAGCTCACCCTGGAGCAGTATTTTGCGCTGGATGAATACGCCTGCGGCTATGGATTCGCGATGCTGACAAAAGCGGACGATCCTGTCGTCAGGGATCAGGCACTCCGCCTGACGAACCGGCGTCTCTTCCAGTACTGTGAAAATACACCGAAGAGCAACAAGGTGATCCGGGCAAAACTCAAGGCTGCAGGATATGACCTGAAATACTATTTCCTGAAGGATGAAGTGGACCAGCGTCCTTATATCCCGTACAGCGGAAAGAGATCAGGCGGGATCTGGGTGCGGATGCATACCGGAGAGATCCTGGAACTGTCTTCTGCCAGCAACATCGTCAACTCCCTGGTGAACGGTCCGGCAGGCAGTGACAACCGTGTATACTTTCCCGAAATTGATTGATATTCTTCAATAAAACAGACTGATTGTAAATTGAAAGAGATGGACAACAATTATTCCATCTCTTTTTCCTGTAACAAGTGTGATATGAGACCTTTTACTGAAAACAGAATGCTGTTCTGATCATTCAGGGTCGGTTATGAAATCCGCGCATCCTGCGTGATATACCCGGATGGGCGTACCGAACCTGCTGCTGTCTTCGGTAAACGGCAGTGAACGCTCCAGAACTTTTCCGGAAGCTTCGTACAGTTCGTCGATAAGAGCAGGATATACAGGCACAGTGCCATGACAGGGATAGATCTCATCGAAATCATTCCTGTAAGCATCGAGCCGTTTCAGACTGAGCCGGTAGGCATGCATTTCCCGCTGCACGCCGAACATGAAGATACGCCCGTCCTGGATCGGATCACCGCTGAAAAGAGCACGGTATTTTCTGTCCAGGACCGCGATACTGCCCGGCGTATGTCCGGGAAGCGCGATCACCTCCAGATCCCGGTTTCCAAGACTGATGATATCGCCATGATAGACCGGCTTAAACAGCCCGCTGCCCTTCTGTGTGTTATAGAAGTTGGAAGCTTCTGCCGGATCCATATAGAACCATTCGAATTCATGATTCCCGCCTATATGGTCCCGGTCCGCATGGGTGTTCATCAGAACCAGGGGAAGGTCTGTCAGGGTTCCTGCAAGTTCCCTTACATTCTCCGTGTGCATCCCGCTGTCCAGAAGCAGAGCAGTCTCGTCTCCGCAGAGCAGGTAAAAATAAACGCCCCCTTCGTCAAACATCCAGGTCTGTTCATTGAGCTTTCTGATCCCGGTCATAATTCCTCCTTAACATTAGATCCTTTCATTGCTGTATAAACGAAATATAACAATGGAGAATTAGGCAGTCAATGGATCTGCATGATCCGGGATGATCGGGTTCCTGCCCGGCAGTTTTTTACACTGCATCGCTGCAGTTTTTTCTCTCCTTGAAATGTTTCCGTCAGCCTTCAAAGAGCTGCGGACTAAAAAAAGTAAAAGTAAAATATGCAGGCATGTTTGTTATTGACAAGACGACACCCTTTTGTATAATTTAGCAGGTAACTATGCTGATCCACATTTCGCTGACACAATTAGATATGCTCGAAGGCAGTGAAACACTTCTGGCAGACGGAACGGGAGATCTGAAAGGTGACAGACTTGTTTATCGAGAACTGCAGGCTCCCGGATATCTTCATGAAGTAACATTCACTGACCGTGAGATCATATTGAAGCGGAAAGCAGAGATTACCAGTATTACAAAACTGACACCGATGCGTCCGTCAGAGAGTATAGTCGAGAGTCCGTTCGGAGTGATGAAACTGGAAACACGGCTGAACAGCTGGCTGAAAAACGATGATTGCTGGAGTGTTGAATATCAGGTGCTGAGCGGCGGTGATGTCGTACTGCATCAGCGTCTGACCTGGAACATCAAAGGAGCTGCAGAATGAGTGAATTAGAAGAAAAACTGAAGAAAGAGTTTGCAGGTGCTGCTTCACAGGCTTTAGGTATGGAGATCAGACCGGAGGAAGTGGAACTGAGTCTTTCAAGGGATAAGGCGCACGGGGACTATGCGGCGAATACGGCAATGAAGTTTGCAAAGCGCGCGGGCATGAAGCCCAGGGATGCTGCCGCAAAGATCGCGGAATGTTTTGACTGTGATGCCGTAGGCGCTGAACGTATCGAGATCGCCGGTCCCGGATTCATGAATGTATTCATGAAAGAGGATTCACTGACAGCTATCATTACAAAAGTGCTGAAAGAGGGCGATCATTTCGGTTGTTCTGATGCCGGCAAAGGAAAGAAGATCAATGTTGAATATGTATCCGCCAATCCGACCGGAGATCTCCACCCCGGACATGCGCGCGGCGCGGCAATGGGTGATTCCATTACCCGTCTGCTGAAGATGGCAGGATATGATGTAACACGTGAGTATTATGTCAATGACGCCGGAAACCAGATCAACAATATGGCGCGTTCACTGCAGGCAAGATATCTGCAGGAATGCGGCAAAGATGCACAGGTACCCGAGGATGGCTATCACGGAGCTGACCTGATCGATATCGCAAAACGCATCCGGGCAGAGATCGGTGACAAATATAAGGATACGGATCCTGAAGAAAGCTATCTGTTCTTCCGTTCATACGGTCTGAAGGCGGAACTGGAAAAACTTCAGGCAGATCTGAGGGAATTCCGCGTTGAGTTCGATGTATGGACCAGCGAACAGGATATCAGAAACAGAGGCCTTGTACAGAAGGCTCTGGATACTCTGGCAGCGGAAGGCCATACATACACACAGGATGGAGCACTGTGGCTGCGTACAACGGAGTTCGGTGATGATAAGGACAGGGTCCTTGTCAAGAGTGACGGAAGCTATACATATTTCACACCTGACATTGCTTATCACCTCGATAAGCTGGACAGGGGATATGATCAGCTGGTCGACCTGTTCGGGGCCGATCATCACGGCTATATCGCGCGTCTTAAGGCGGCTATACAGGCACTCGGGCATGAGCCTGATAAACTGAATGTCGATATCATCCAGATGGCGAGAATGATCAAGGACGGTGAGGAGTTCAAGCTGTCCAAACGTTCCGGCAAAGCAGTTGCCCTGCGTGATCTGCTGGATGAAGCAGGCGTAGATGCTGTCAGATACTACTTCGCTTCAAGAGCCGGAGATACACAGATGGATTTCGACCTGGATATGGCAGTCAAGCAGTCCAACGACAATCCTGTATATTACGCACAGTACGCGCATGCCAGAATGTGCTCGGTCATGGAAAAGGCCGGAGACATCAAACCTGCGGAAACATTCGATCTGCTTACAACGGAAAAAGAAAAGACCCTGATGAAGCAGATGGGAGAATTTGAAAAAACCGTGGCAGATGCTGCAGCTGCCAGG
>JAFOMZ010000108.1 GCA_017421125.1 Solobacterium sp. | reverse complement strand
TCGACCTCGATCTTCTTCAGTCTGTCCAGCATAGCGACATCGAATTCCCTGACGGAACGGTTGTATGCCGGCGGGTTGCCTGCGGTCACAACGATCCAGCCTGCGGGGATCTGATGTCTTCCGAATGTCTTGTACTGCAGGAACTGCAGCATGCTTGGCGCCAGTGTTTCGGATACGCAGTTGATCTCGTCGAGGAACAGGATACCGTCCTTTTTGCCGGTCCGCTTGATCTCATCATAAACAGACGCAATGATCTCGGACATCGTGTATTCCGACACCTTATACGCTTCGCCCTCATATTCCTGGTCCGAAATAAACGGAAGTCCGAGGGCGCTCTGACGTGTATGGTGAGTCATGGAATAGGAAACAAATGCCAGATCCAGTTCCTTTGCGATCTGTTCCACGATCGCAGTTTTTCCGATTCCGGGAGCACCGACCAGGAAGACCGGTCTCTGTTTGGAAACGGGGATCCTGAATTCTCCGTACTCATTCCTGGTGCAGTATGCCAACACTGCGTTCCTGATCTGTTTTTTTGCCTGTTTGATATCCATCAGAATCCTCCTTTGATCGTATCTTCATCGATGTTGTATTTGATCGCCCATGGGGGTACCGTCATATCCTTGTTTCCTTCCAGGAAGACAAACGCTGTCCGGAAATCCGGCTGTTTCTTCGGATACACGCCGTCCCCGTCTGTGAAATAGATCAGGCCTCCGAGTTCCGTGATCTCATGATTCCGGATCCTGTCGCTGATGTAGTCAAACACCGGTCTGAAATCCGTTCCGCCCAGTCCGAGGATCTGAACGTGCTCAATATAGTCTTCAAATTCCAATGCCGATGTGATCAGCGCCACATCCTGTATTTTCATGTCGCACTGTATGATGCGCACGCAGTACCTGGAGAAGAACTGTTCTGTCTGAGAGAGAATGTTGTATGTCTTCTGCAGGAAGCCCTGGACCATGTCCCCCTGTACGGAACCAGATGTATCAATGGCGATGACCAGTTCTTTCAGTGCCCGGGTCTCCTTGTATTCCAGAGGTTCGATCAGCGGAAGATTCCCGTACAGCTTCAGTCCGTATGTGTAGAAGATGTAGTCAAACTCATCATTGTTGATCATCATCTTTTCACCGATCACCATGAACTTCTGCAGGAACTGTTCATAGCTGTACTTTTCTTTATGCAGCTTTTCCAGGGACTGTACCAGTGTTTCGTATTTGTCCCCGTATTCTTTATGGAATGTTTCAAGGTCCAGCTCAATCTTTTCCGAGATATCCTGCCAGTCCTTCATCGTATTCTTCATCTGCTCGATCAGTGCTTCTTCGTCAGATGATTCCTTCTGCCTGTCAGAACTGTCACTGTCGCTGTCATGAGAAGCTTTATCAAAGCGGTTGTTGGTCGCCTTGGATGGATTATCATGTGTTTCATCCCCGAACAGCTGCTCGGACGAGCTTTCGACCTGCCGGATATGGTACCAGGATGTATGATCATCAAACTGGAACGCCTGCCTCAGCAGTTTCCGTTCATCACCTGTCAGCTCATCTTTCAGGTAATGATAGATCTTCTGTGCGGTAAGCAGATCTACCTTCTCTTTGATCTTATCGATCTGTCTTTTTTTATCATGGTCTGATTCCAGACGCATGCAGTCCAGATCAAACTCGAGGATCAGGTTTTCTACGGCGATATCACACGCAATATCCCAGCAGGACTGATTGTACTGTTCGGCAAGGAACGGATGCTGGAAAATGCTGTGCATGACCGTATGAAAATACCCTCTGGTCAGTTTATTGGGATCATTTTTAAATATCTGGATCACGGTGATCGGATTATAGTGAAAAAACCTTCCGTCGCATTCAAAGGAAAATGTATCCGGAATAAACTCATAGCGGTCGATCGCGATGTCCATAAAACGCAGATGCAGCGTCAATCTGGAAATGATATTTCGGAAGATCTCTTCACTGATTTCGATCAGTTCGTGGTCCATGGTTTTCCTCTCACAAAAGTTTCAGGAGATCGTCAAGCGTGTCCGTCCGTTCCGCATCTGACAGCATATCCATCAGGCGGATCCTCAGTTCACGGTCTTTGATTTGGGGGAAATACGGCTGCAGCATATCTTTGGTGATCAGGTGATTCCTGACACCTGTTTCCAGTGCTTTGTTCCGGTGATCCATGATCATGAAAACGATGCATTCGTCCATGTTCTCCCGGAGTTTTTCATCATATTCAGAATGATCCTGATGAAGATCATATGTTTCCAGATAGTTTACAAGCAGAACGATCACAGCAGACGGCTTCCACTCATGGAACAGGATGCCGCTCAGATAGGAATCATACAGCTGGTAATTGTTTTCGTTTTTGCCGTTATAATGCCTGTTCACACCGAAGTTCCAGTTCATGTTCCAGTTTGTTTCAAACATGGAAGAATGGAGCTGCAGGTCCGACATGACACTGACACTGATCCTGCCTCCTGTTTCAAATGCACCGATACCGATGGACCGGATGTTTGAACCGATCACAAGTTTCCGAAGGGAGCTGCAGTTGAAAAACGTATGATCACCGATCGTTTCAAGTGATGCGGGCAGGTCCAGCTTCTGCAGACCGATACAGTCATCAAAAGCATTATCTTCCAGTGTTCGGATGGTCTCGGGAAGATACAGTTCTTTCAGCGAATAACACTTCTCAAACGCTGATTTTCCGACTGTACGGCAGGATGGCGGAAGGATCACTTCTTCAAGTGATACACAGTGATAAAACATCAGTCTGCTGACTGATGTCAGATACCGGGGAAGCACGATCTTTTTCAGCGAATTGCAGCGGCAGAAAACTCCCTGCCCCATATATCTGACAGAAGATGATATTTCGATTTCTTCAAGATGCCGGCATTCATAAAATGCATAATCACCGATATCTGTAACATGATCCGGAATAATGATTTTCTTTAGACTGCTGCAGTCCGAAAAAGCATAGTCTTTGATCTCTGTAATACCTTCCGGAATGACAACACATTCGTCATTACCGGTGTATTTCTTCAGCTGATGATAAAAGATCTCGAAACTGCCCACATGTCCTCCGTTTATACTAATATTTTATCGTGTAAGTTTGTTATTTGCGAGCAATGGGCATTTCTTTGTCAAAAGTTACTGTGTTCAGGCGCACGATCTGACTGACCGGTTCTTTGTTACGGGAATCGTTCCGTTTTTTTCTCCATTCCGAAAAAAAAAGAGCATCCTGACAATGCTCCTTGGTTCTCTGATCCTTAAGGAAGGATCAGCGCATCCTGATTGATATGTTTCAGGTCAGGTGATCCGGTATTTGCCATCGCTCCCTTCAGCTGTGCACCCATCTCCAGGATCTTATTGGTCAGGCCGTCTTCACCGTCTTTGGCAAACGCAGCCATGAATGCACGTGCGCACAGAACACCATCCGCGCCAAGCGCCAGTGCCTTGAATACGTCATATCCGTTGTTGAATCCTCCGTCCACAAAGATCTGCAGCCTGTCACCCACTGCTGTACGTATCGCCGGAAGTATCTTCAGCGGCGGGACCGCGCATGGGAAGCGGTTATTATGACCTGAAATGACGATCCCGGCAGCACCTGCTTCTGCAGCTGCCAGAGCATCATGAACACTCATGACACCTTTCAGATAAAACGGCAGTGATGAAGCCTGCACGATCTGCTTCAGTTCTGCTGCAGTTCTTGGCGCAAACGGCTTCTGCTGGCCGTCTTTTGTTCCGTATACAGTCAATCCATGATCGATGTCGGAAGCAAATGCCAGGGCTCCTCCCTGCTCGTCGTGTCTGATCTCAGCAATGAATTCATCCAGGTCTGCCAGCGGTTTGATCACCCGCAGTCCGTAAATACCTTCCGCCAGAATTGTTTCCCAGGCATTGATATCGTGGTAGTCTGTCCAGTAAACACTCCCTGCTTCACTGATCGCACGGGCATAATGGAGCTGTCCGTCCTCCATGATCTTTTTCTGTCCTCCGATCGGTCCTGCCATGATCGGTGACTGCAGTGTTCTGCCGCAGAACGTAAAAGAAGTGTCTGCTTCCACTGAGTCAATAAACTGATACGCGATCGTAATGGAATCCTTGTATGCGTCTGAGATCGTATTGGAACTGGCAGCCTCTTTGATAACGACCGGCCCTTTATTTACAGGTACAAATTGTTTCATGATCAGTCTCCTTTATTTTCCGGCTTTATCATAGTTCAATTCAGATCACGCTTAATATCACAAACAATGAACCGATAAACGCAGTTTTTTATCTTCACTGTGAAAAATGCTAGAATACTGGATAAGGAGAAACAGATTATGGGTATAGACTGGCAGAAAGTTTTATATGAGACGCTTGGAGACCTGACAAGCTTCGTTTCCAAACTGATATATATCATTATCGTACTTGCATTAGCACGCCTGATCCTGAATATTCTTTCACGCGGGACCAAAACCGCAATGAACAGAGCGGAAAAGATGGACGACAAGATGCGTGCAAAAGAGATCATTACAGCAATGACCCTGTTAAGAAGCGCATGCAGGTACATGATCTACTTTGCGGCAATATGTCTGATCATCAACCGCCTCGGATTCACCTCAGCTTTCTCCAACATCGTAACAGCAGCCGGAGTCGGCGCTCTTGTCGTATCGCTCGGCGCACAGAGTATTATCGGAGATATTGTAGCAGGCGCATTTATCATGTTTGAGCATCAGTATGGTGTCGGTGATTTTGTAAAACTGAATGAATATGAAGGTACCGTCACTTCACTTGCGCTGCGCTGTACGTATCTGAAAAGATTCTCAGGTGAAAAGATCATCGTCCCCAACGGAAGCATCAAAACAGTCATCAATTATTCCACAGACTACAATATGGCATCCGTTGACGTCCCGGTATCCTATGAAGACGATATCGACAAAGTAACAGAACTGCTCCGTGAGATCGCACAGGCATATGCGGATGAACACAGGGATGTATGCATCGGTGATCCGACCATCGCATCCATCAATTCCTTTGATGACAGCAGTATGAAAGTCACCGTCATGCAGAAGACACTTCCCAGACAGTATTTCGGTGTTCAGCGTGACCTGCGCACATTGTTTAAAAAGAAATTCGACCAGGAAGGTATCTCGATTCCTTATCCGCAGGTCGATGTTCATACGAGATCCTGATCACAGCCTTTATAATAAAAAAGTCTGAAGGTCACCCCTCAAACGATTCAGGTATACACGGCATCCGGAGAACATTCCAGCTGCCGTTTTCATATTCAAATTTCATAATGCCGCCGTTGGGGAACAATGCCTGTTCACTGTCGGCACATTGTCTGCGGTATTCATCCAGGTCAATACCGAGCAGTTCTTTCATCAGGAACATGGCATACGTACCGTGCGATACGACAAGCACCTGATCTTTGTCATGGAACTGTTCAGCCAGCATCTCAAACAGTCTCCGGATCCTTGTGCAGATCATCCCGCTGTCTTCCCCTCCGACATCAGCCCATGATCCAGTCTGTCTTCTTTTCAGGAGATCTTCAAGGGGAATGGCTGCTGTTTTTTCTCCGTCCAGCATTCCATAATCGAATTCCCGCAGGTCATCATAAGTCTTTAGCTGAACATCATTATGTGCCAGTATGATCTCTGCTGTTCTGGAAGCTCTGGGACTGCTCGAACTGCATGCCCCGGTAAAGGGAATGCCTGCCAGTGCAGCAGATGCACGCTGTGCATCTGCGATCCCCTTTTCCGTCAGAGGAGAATCACACCACCCCTGCAGTCTGCCCAGGATGTTGAATAATGTCTGCCCATGTCTCACATAATAAAACGTGATCTTTTTCATACTGTCTGATATACATCCGGATCCTGCGGCAGTGCCAGCAATGTCCAGACACCTTTTTCATATGCCATCTGTGTAATACCTCCATTGGGGACCGGATATCCTGTGCTGTTTCTGCGCAGTTCCTTCTGATCGACCCCAAACAGCACTTCCAGCATGAAGAGACAGAAGGAACCATGTGAGACGATCAGCACCTGATCATCTTCTTCACAGGAATCAGCGATCCTGTTCATGATATTTCTGATCCGTTCCCTGAAGACATCGTTGTCTTCACCTTCGACTTCACTCCAGATCCCTGTTTCATTGCAGTGATCGATCTGTGCCCGGACTTCCGGATCATACGTAAGAGCACCTTCCAGCAGACCTACATAGTGTTCCATCAGCTGTTTTTCCCTGACGGGCTCGATACCGCGGCCTTCCAGAATGATGCGGGCGGTATCTTCCGCCCTGCCACTGTAAGAACAGAAAGCTTTGGTGAACACCATATCCTTCAGTGCGTCACGTGCCCTTTCTGCGTCATGAATTCCTTTCTCTGTAAGGGGAGCATCGCACTGTCCCTGAAACCGCCTCAGACGGTTGAACAGTGTTTCCCCATGCCGTACGAACCAGATCCTCATCAGATGCTCCTGAGAGCACCCATCAGGTTGGATATCCTGCGGCAGTTGTAAACGTCATCATATCTGCCTTTACGGTCCAGAAGGATCGGTGTGATGCCGACTGCACGCGCTCCCTCAACATCAGCGACCGGTGAGTCTCCGATATGAACTGCATCCGCCGCATCGACGCCGGCGATCTCCAGTGCTTTTAGAAAGATCTCGGGATTCGGTTTATATGACTTCACCATATCCCCACAGATAATGCCGTGAACATGAAGTTCATTTCTCTTCAGGCATACTCTGACATATTTATCGCTGTTGTTTGTAATGATATATACAGGTCGTTCACATTGTTCCAGAAAACGTTTAACATCTGTGAAGATCGGGGCATACATCCAGCCGCTTATATTCATCTGCCTCAGCTCTGCCAGATCATCCCGCAGGCCGAATTCCTTTTCTGCCATCATCAGCAGTTTCAGGCTGATATCTTCTTCAGTTATATAGTTTTCTCCATGTGCTGAAAGTTCAAGGCTCTGGAGATTCTTCATCCACCATGCCAACAGCTTTTTTTCATCGTCAGCTGAACTGTTTGCAATCACTCTGCTCAGCATCTGCTGCATATCGACACCGTTTTCCTGAAGGATCGTGCCGAAATAATCTAAAAATACAGCTTTGGCCATACAACACTCCTTTTTTACATATGGATTATAACACAAGCAGGGATAATAGGAATATCCCCTTTACATTCATGCATGTAAAAATGTTTTAACTGCATAATCATCGCCTTTTTGAAAGCGCTTCAATTGAAAAAGCCGGGTTTAAACCCGGCCTTCAGTCTGTAGTCGTTCAGTGAATATCCTTGAATGTGACCAGTTCGATCTTGTTTTCTTCGATCCACTGTTTCATTTTCGGATCAGTCGCTGCAGCAAGATCGACGACCCTGCATGTATTGAAGCTGGACAGTGCAAACAGTTCGGCATCGCAGTATCCGCAATGTGTCACAACATAGACATAGTCGCAGGACAGCAGGGATGCATCTTTGGTAATGCTTCCGAGAGGATCGTTCTTCAGCTGACCTTCCGGACCTGCACCCATTGTGTACCAGTCCATCTTCATTACAACATTTTCACGTTTTCTGAAATCTCCCGTATAGATCACCCCATACTTTTCAGCGAGATCTTTGCGGGCTTTTTCTGTTGTTTTCGTTCCATAGGCATGCCCGTGGATATAATCAGGTTTCTTTCCGACAAGTTCGATAAACTTTTTGATCTGTGCGTCAAATTCCGCATAGACCTGATCGTAGTCAACATGATCATGATCATTTTCATCTGTATCCAGTGCCCTGTTCTCCCTGCTGGTGAAGAAACTTCCGTCCTCATGACAGAGGTTCGGGACCTTGTCATAACCAAGCAGTGAAGAACCTGTGGAAGCGTTCAGGTCAATGCCGAACGCGATCTGATCCAGATACGGTCTGATCCATTCGACACATTCCTCTGTCCAGGGCATGTTGGCAAATAATCCTGTGTTTCTGACAACACCATTCCGGATCCCATGCAGGATCCCCTGAGCAGCAGCCCGGGTGATCGCATAATCATCCGACTGAAATACTAACTTCATTGATCTTTACTCCTGTGTGATCCCCTGTTCCTGTTCGTAGTTGATATTGTCCTGGATCTTGAAGAACGGATACCAGAGCAGCATGGACATCAGGATCATCAGCAGTTCCCAGAGTGCCAGCATAAATCCGCCCTGCAGGAAACCGTGAATAATACCGGGAGTTGTCCAGGGAAGCTGAATGCCATGCGGGATCGGGATCAGGCCGATACTCATGACGATATATGTGAGTGTTCCCTGGATAGCTGTCAGGAACAGCATCGGCAGGAAGAACAGAGGGTTCATAACTGTCGGAATACCGAACAGCAGCGGTTCATTGATAAAGAAGATCGTTGTCGGAAGAGAGAGTTTTCCGAGTGTCTTGAACTGCTGTGATTTGCTGAAGAAGACCATCAGAATTGCCAGACCCATCATGGAAGCGACACCGCCGAATGTGAATGTCTTAGTGAATGCTGTACCGATGAAGATATAAGGCATCTTAGCTGTAGGATCAGCTGTGAATACAGCGAGGTTTTCCAATGACAGCGGTGTATAGATCGGGTTTGTAATAGAGCCGACAATGTTTCCGCCATGCAGACCGAAGAACCAGAGCAGGCCTGTCATGATGTTGAAGAACAGCCATGAAGCCAGGTTATTACCCATGAAGCGCATCAGGTTGGACTGAATGACGCCGAAGATCATTGCGTGCAGATTACCCCAGGATGTCATCTTCATCAGAGCGGAGATGATCAGCCACAGTGTAACGATAATGAAGCCCGGGATCAGAGTCTTGAATGAGTTGGAAACATTCGGAGGTACAGAATCGGGAAGCTTGATCGTCCATCCCTTTTCAACGATCCAGGCATAAAGTCTTCCGGAGCACAGCGCAACGATCATAGCTGTGAACAGACCTTTCGCTCCCAGCCAGTCCATAGCGAGTGCTGCTGTAGCTTTAGCATCTGCAGCTGCTGTTGTGAAGAACGGTGTTGTTCCTGTTACGATCAGGAAGGAAACAAGTGCGATCAGACCGCCGCCGGCGCCGTCTGCGCCAAATTCTATTGCACAATGGTAAGCAATGAAGAATACGGCATACAGAGCGATCATGGATACTGTAACAGTACCCGGCAGAGCCAGTACTGCATTCAGACCCGTCTTGCCCAGCCACTCAGTGTAAGCGGGAATCGGAAGGTTTCCAAGCAATGTGAACATAGAACCGATGATATTGGCAGACATAACTGCCACGAAACCTGCACTGATGGATCTCAGATACTTGTTTGCGGACAGTTTTCCTGCGATAGGCATGAGATACTGCTCAAGCCATGACATGAGTTTTTCCATTATTTATCCCCTTTCTCATTGATTTCAGTTTAAAGGAATAATATCAGCACATGTTACAGACCTATGCCGTCCTGTCCGGCAGATCGTCGGACTTTTCTTCTTTCAGATACTTATTGTCCTGCACTTTAAAAAAGGGATACCAGATAAATGCCTGCACGATCATTACGATCAGCTGCCATAATGCCAGACGCCATCCTCCCTGGATCATTCCACTGATCAGCGGAGGTGTCGTCCAGGGAATATTAATTCCGATCACATATGGCAGGATCTCCATCTTCATCAGCACCCATGTAACACACAGACTGATCATGGGGATCAGAATAAACGGCACCATCATCAATGGATTGAATATGATCGGCAGGCCGAATATGATCGGCTCATTGATAAAGAAGATGCCCATTGGAAGAGCTGCCTTCCCTAAACGTTTCATTCTCTGGCTTTTTGCCATGAATGCCATCAGAAAACATAACGGTAGTGTTGAACCGGCCCCGCCAAACGTAGTCAGTATTCGGAATTGTCTGTTGATAATATGAGGAAGCGGTGATCCTGCACGGAAAGCAGTCAGGTTTTCAAACGACAGTGAGTCCAGTATGGGATTAATGACAGTGCCTACGACCGAGCCGCCGTGAATACCGAAAAACCAGAACAGCTGCGTCAGGAAGATCATGATGAGCAGCAGGACAATACTGTCCCCGGCGAAGGCTGCGATCCTGTTCTGCAGTTCTAGATATACCCATTCCGGAAAGCTTGCATTCAGGAAATAACCGAATACCGTTGTGATGATCAGGAAGAAGACCATACTGATCAGTGTCGGGATCAGTGATACAAATGACTGATAGATACCCTCAGGAATATTGCGCAGGCTTTTACATACTTCTTTGCCAAAATGATCCGTTGAAGCATACAGTCTGACGGAAATAATTGCGGTAAAGATCGCACAGAAAACGCCTTTTGCACCGAGATAAGTCATATCGATGAGACCTCTGTTGAGTTCTGTACCCGGTGAGCATATGATCAGCAGGAAACAGATCAGTGCATTGATCCCCGCATGAGGACTGCTGACATCAAAATATGCCGCATAATAATAGCCGATCAGAAACACTGCATATACACTCATGAGGTTGATCGTCATATCTGTTCCAAGCAGCAGGACCTCTTCGATCATGGTTCCTTTGATCATATTCGCAGCGGCCGGCCATGGAAAGTTCAGCAGCAGCGTAAATATCGAACCTGTCATCAGCACGATCATCAGACTCGACATAGCTGACGAGATCGCTGAAAGTTCTTTGCTGGTATTGGCAAAAGATGCCAGTTTAACGATCAGGCCATTATGAATATACTCTGCGGAATCGTCTTTTGTGCTCAACCGGGAGATGATCAGTTCCATATTCCGTTCCGCATATGCTTCAGCAGGGATCAGGAAGAACTGTTTCCCGGGATATTCTTTCCGCAGATCTCTCAGCATATATCCCAGATGAGGCGACACTAAAACAATATCTGCCCGGGAGATATGAGATACGATCTGATTGGATGCGCAGGAGCCGACTTTATACTCCAGTTCAGGATGCTCACGTACATATTCCCTGAAATATGTCACCATCACGCTGGATGTCATTCCTGCGGCACATACTATCAGTACATTCTGCATCAGGTTTACCGAAAGAAATCCTCTTCTTTATTTCCGGAATACTCTTTCAGGATCTCTGTCATTGTCATGTACTCCGGATTTTTCATATATCGTGCCACCTTTTCACGGTTTGATACAAAATCTGCGATCATCTCGGAGAATGTCCGGGACAGATCGTCTTCCTCGGTCTTCATATTGAACAGTATGATTAGAGAAACATCGTCCTTTCCCCATTTCAACGGTGTTTTCAGCTGACATACAGCAAGACTGATCTCACTGCTGATGAGTCTGTCGGGATGCGGCATTGCCGTACCGTTTCCGACTGTTGTTGCCGCAAACCGTTCACGCCTCAGTACACTCTCTTCAAAGTCATCTGGCAGAACTGTTGTTTTGCTGATCTCACCGCACAGGAAATGGATCGCCTCATGTCTGGATGAGAAAGACATATCCCTGAAAAAGAGTCTTTCATCAAGACATGCGATCACCTGATCGACCTCTGTTTCATCTTCATAAAGAGATCTTTCAACTGAATTCAGTTCACTGAAATCCGGAAGTTCATGTATGCGGAGTACTTTAGCATCAGTCGCAAACGGGATCGGGATCGTCGAAAGGATCAGATCACACTCCACATGAGGATCTTTTTCCAGTTCATAATAACTGGCTGTAAATATATCGGTATTCTTTGAACCCAGAGCGTTTCTGAGTCTGTATTCGAGGATCCGGGATGTTCCTGCCCCGCTGGCGCAGACTACGAGGACCTTTTTTCTGTGATGATATCTGTTTTTCTCGATTGCAAGTGCAAAATGCAGAGCCATATAGCCGATCTCGTTTTTATCGACAGCATATCCCGTCTGTGCAATGATCTCATTGGCAGCCAGTGTTCCCATATCGAAAGCCAGCGAGTTTTTTGTCATGATCGTCTCAAGCATCGGATTGCTGATATGAAGTCCGAACTTTGCTCTCTGCAGCAATGGCTGCATATGCATTGCGAGTGCCGCGAACAGATCGGTATCTCCCAGAAAATCATATTGGTAGTTGACCTTTACCGCATCCAGTATCCTGACAAGCATATTCAGTGTTTCCGGATACAGTACCAGTTCATTCTCATTTACGATCATCCGTTTGCCTGCAAGATGGATCGTAACATATCCAATCTCTGATTCCGGGATCTCAAGCTGCAGCTGTTCGCCGATCCTGTGATAGATATCTTCTGCAATTTTCCATTCTTCCATCTGTTTCAGTTCTGACAGATTTCCTGAATCATCATCAATGTACGTTTCTGTACGGATCCTGGATATTGCCACCAGAATATGGATCAGCAGATAGCGGAATCCGGCATCTGCCATATGATAATCATATTTTTCAAGTGTTTCATGGATCACCCGTTCAGCAGTATTTCTGTCACCGGGCTCAAAATACAGATCCATGATCTCTGTTTCATGACTGTTGAAAGGCTCTTCTATCAGTGTATGCGCGATCGCTTCACGGATGTTTCTCTCGTCCCCCTCCACACGGATGCCTTCTCCATAGATCGTCTTTACTGTCAACTGAAAATCTGCCAGCTGTTCCCTGACTTTTTTCAGGTCATCCGAAATGGTAGAGCGGGCTATATACATCCTGTCTGCCAGCTGTTCCGTCCTGACCGGCTTTTTCGCTGCCAGCAGAACACGGATCATATATTTGACACGATCATCCTGACTGCCTGAAATGACAGCCTGTTCATTCACCAGGCTGTTCAGCATTTCTTTCTGGAATGCGTAATACTTGTCTTTATCCTTTACAACAAGTCTGTAGCCGGTGCCGATCCCCGATTCAATATCGATTCCTGCCTGGGACTGATATGCATTACGAAAAGACCGGATACATTCTCTGAGTGTCCGCGGTTTGATCTCAAGGAGTTCGCACAGTTCAGACTGGGAAACATATCCCCGGGTCTGTGCAAGCCTCTGGATCAGCATCGTTTCTCTTTTCGACAATACGACCATATCAGTTACTTCAGAAGCGCTATTCTGTTCTTATAATACCTGTACAGCAGATAGATCATTGCGGCGGTGAACAGCGTATATCCGAACAGCCGTTCCGTTACCGTCTGAGTCCACAATCCATGCAAAGCTGCCGCTGCAAAAATAATATAGTTATACAAAAGTTCCAGGACCAGGTATGCAGCCAGGAGATACACACCTGTTTTCCTGCTGTGGAATACTGCAGAAAAGATCAGTATTACAGCAAACACAATGTTGAATATCACATCTTTGACAGCACCTGCTCTCAGGAAATAATAAATGTTGCCTGCGCAGGTGATCACCAGAAGTATCTTCACGAACAGGATCAATGTATGAGCAGGTGAAATGTTTTCAGGATATTTGTTACTCATAAATGCTCCTCCATTGCTTATACAATACAGTATATATATTAAAAATAAACTGCTGTAATGTACTGACTTCTGCCGTTCAGTGCGGCACAGCATCGGAAATTTTCATTTATCTGCAAATTTTTGTCTGTTTTTCCAAAAAAAGCGAACCGGTATGTTTATAGACGGTCCGCCTGACTATGATCATTA
Organism: Solobacterium sp.; assembly: GCA_017421125.1. Classification (GTDB taxonomy): domain Bacteria; phylum Bacillota_I; class Bacilli_A; order Erysipelotrichales; family Erysipelotrichaceae; genus Bulleidia. The sequence continues at coordinate 8,556 of JAFOMZ010000108.1, read as the reverse complement.
TGACTGTATGATGTGAATGATCATGCTGTTTTCTGTTCGGGTTCCGGAAGGTATTCCGGGATCATTCTCGGTCTGCCGAATCCGCTGCCGGTCCCGGCAAGTGTCACTGCGGCTATATAATACAGACCAGACGCGATCAGATGTGATATGAATGTCGTTCCTCTGGCTGTATTCACGATCAGCAGGATACCTGAAACAAACAGCAGGAGCGAACCGCGTGACGTTCTTGATGAACGGGTGAATGAAGTCGCTACCAGAGCCGATCCCGACAGCATGTAAAGGATCGACAGATACCTGAGATAACCGAAATCTCCCTTTACTTTCATGATGAACCAGATACTTGCTACGCCCATCAGCAGGAAAAGCAGGATCTGTGACCTTCCCGGTGTATCTTCTTTGACATAGTTATAACAGAGAAGAATGTATGCTGACATATACAGCAGAGCTCCGATCGGGATGGAAACAGTCATGGCAAGATCAGAAGCAGTCAGAAGCACCACTGCAGGCATGATCAGCAGATGGAAGCGGTCTTTTCTCCTCCGGTATCCATAGAACGCTATGACCAGCAGCAGGAAGCCCATGATTGCCTTATAAAGATTGATCTCGTTCGGATCAACTTCATAAAGCGCAGAATAGAATTCCTTGACAATGAAGATCATCTGAATGAGGAACGTGCAGATGATCGGAAGCGGGCGGAACTTTGCGTCCGGCGGAATAAAACCGCGTTTTCTTCTATGCCTGTGACGTATCCACATCATAAGCAGCGTGATGATAAACGTTACAACAGCTATCAGAACGAGCATAAAAACGATCATTGCAAGAACAAGATCTCTCCAGTTAACGTCTGTCTTTCTGTAAATATAGTCCATGATACGGCTTCCCGACTGGGCATTCTCTGTTTCGTATTCAATGGATACAGTGTAGAAACCGCCGGGATACTCGGTTCTTCCGTTTTCCGTCAGCACGAGTTCCATAACATCTCCGGCCTTGGCGTCATATGTGTTTTTCGCCGCTTGTTCCGGCGCATGCCGGCCGGCCTGGAAATCAGCTTCCGAAACGATGATAGCCTGATCAGCTTCTGAACGAATCGCGATGTTGTATATCTCATCACGCGGAACCAGCACCGTGATCTTATGGTTATGCATACTCAGATAATGATAATCATCCTTATCCATCGGATCCCCAAATGCATACGTTTCCAGCAGCTGTCCGTCTCTGAAAACCGTTACCTCTGTATCACCTTCGATATACAGCTGGGTATATTCATTGGAATCACTGTAAAGTTCTGATGGGTCATCTGCTGAATATACCCACGATATATACAGTTCCGGTGTATGTGTCTGCAGGAAATTTGATCCGATTGAAGCCCGCTCGTTATAACGGCGGAATGAATTTTCCGAGCCGAGATAATCTATCAGCAGATATGCGATCTGGTTCATCAGAATATTTGCGTCATGCCGGTTTTCATCATTGATCAGGATCGGGTCTTCCGCCATTTTCAGAAGTCCGGACAACAGGTTGACCGGATCATGTTTTTCCCAAAGTGAGATGAGATTATCCTGCAGATGCTCACGGTATGTTTTCACATCCGGGCAGATATTCAGCAGGCTGTCCATGAGATTTCTCAGCTGGAAGTTCATATCCGGATTCATCCAGTATGAAATTCCGGTTATTTCTTCATAAACCTTGTCGGCTTTTTCACGCTTCTGCAGAAAATCAGAATCCGTTTCCAGGGACGGCGTATGGTAAGTGATGCCATACCGGGTATATCCCCAGTCCGCGAACGGCATATTCGTGACCGGATCCATTTTGCCGCAGATATTAAAGATATTTTCGTACTGTTCCGGTTCCTCTTCCCGGACTGTCATCGGAGTCGCGAATGTATATGCAAATACTGTTTCCTGAGAAAAAGTATCAGAATCGGAAAGCAGTGACGCAGTGATATTCGATACTGCTGCAGCTCTTGAAAAACCGGAGATCCATATCTTCATCTTCCCGCTGAGATGTTTCTCGGAAATGTATCCGAACACTCTGTCATATACGAGATGTGCTGCACTGTAAAAACCTTCCGGGTTCTTTCTGGTACCGATGGTCAGGTTTGATTCCCACTCATCCATATACCCCTGGCCGCAGATCCCCACTGCGATCAGTTCGAAAGCTTCATCTCCTTCTCCGACCGTCTGATGTCCCATAACGGTAGAGACAGTGTACATGCTTGGATCCTTATCATAGTCATCGCTGCGCAGATCATCGAATCCTCCCTGACGGAGAAAATATCTCAGGTTATAGTCAGGAGCTCTGTTTTCAACGATGTGATTTTTATTGGGCCTGAATGCTGAAGTTGCAAGACCCAGGGAAAGCTTTGCCAGGTCGTGATTATAGATACGTGCGTCATTTTTAAACCAGGACACATTAAAAGGAACGTTCATGCTGTGATTTTCCTGGGTCGTCACAGCAAAAAAATAATCAGTTAGATTTATTGTTTCTTCTTCATTGCTTTCTTCCGCATAAACGGGAACAGCCAGATTCAGAAGAACAAGCATGCTTAACAGACAGAATATGATCTTTTTCATATTGATCCCCGTTTCCTTTTTCTATTGTAATCTGAATATCTGCGAACAGATAATCAAGAATTGTTTTTTACGCACTTATTTGTCTTACAAATTCAATTATTATCGCTCATTTGATCTCAGACACATATCTCCGGATATATACCATCTGTGTCGAAATGCCTCCGTCCATACGCAGCGCATTGACAACATCCTTTGACTGCAGGAATTTCAGGATCTTCTTATCATCGACTACCCCGAAGATCTCGATCAGCAGATATTCATGCTGTGCGTTCTGGGCGAATATCGTTGCTGCCCTTCCGAATGTCCTGTAATCAATGATCCCGTAATCATCTCCGGTAATATCCTTTGCTTCACCATCAACGATATATGTATATGATCCGGATATCCCGTTTTCCGCATTGATCATATATCCGTATTCATATGTCCAGTCTTCATCACCGGTCCATACACCCTTCTGCCATCCATGATATTTCAGCCACATGGTATCTCCGGTAAAGTAAGCTGTGGCAAATCCGCTTCCATAAGCAGGTGTATTTTCCTCTCCCTGCCATTCAGTCCAGGCATTCTTTCTGCGCACCGCTCCGACAGGTCTGCCGTATTCCTTTCCGGTCAGGCGGAAAAAACCTCCGTTGATTCCTCCGGCATAGGCATATCCGGACGCAACTGTATCTTCATCCACAAGTTCACTCAGCGGTTTCGGTTCTTCTGTGTAATCGACCTGCAGAAATGTATGTTCCGAAGGGATGATCCTCAGAATGTCATACTGGATCCCATCCAGTTCCCCGGTTTCATGAAATACTTCCTGTACTGTCCCATCTGTATAAACATTGATCGCTGTCGTAATATCCCTGCTGAGTTTATTTTCTTTTTCTTTCTCATCCCAGGAATACGTGACAGGCTTATTCGTGTAATTCAGTACAAAAACAACTGCAGCAGCTATCATGAGAATGACTGCAGCCAGGATCAGTTTCCAGTATTTCTTCAGAAATTCTTTCACGTGATATATGATACCAGTTTTGATGACCATCGTTAAAAATCTTAAAACAAAACCATGTCTGCTTTTGGCAGACATGGCATATCTTCGTGATTTCTGTCTTATTCTTTGACCTGCTTTTTATACACATTACCCAGTGTATACCGCAGTGCGCTGCCCTGCTGGATATATTTGCTGCAGACAGTCATTTTGACACCGCCGCGTTCCATTTCGCGCATTTCATTGCAGTTCTCAGGATCCTTCATGACAGCTGTGCACGCGTCAAGCAGATACTGCATAACGATCGGATGCTGGTCAAGCATTCCGTGTCCGGGGAATACACCTGACATTTCTGCAAATCTGGGCTTCAGTTTTGTCAGTGCATCATACATGGCTTCTACCGTGCAGTATTCACGGTAAGGATGACCTTTCGGTCTGCTTCCCATTCCGGATGTATCTCCGCTGAACAGCGTATGGTTTTGATGGTCGTAGAACCCGCACTGACCGGGTGTATGTCCCGGCAGCAGGACTGCTTCAACGATATATCCTCCGCCAAGGTCAAACTCATATCCATCGGGAACACCAATGATCTCATACGGCTGATAAGTTTCCTTATGGTCGATATCAACGATGATATCTTTCCTGTCAAACTTTGTATAAACAGGTTCACCCGGCTGGATCATCTGTCCCCAGACTTCCACAGGATGATCTTCCTGGTTGAACAGGTAGTCCCAGATATCGGGATTGTTCTTTTCCTTCAGATCAGGGACTTCGTTTTCATGGCAGTATACCCTGCCAAACTGCGCGCTTCCGTAGCAATGATCAAAATGAGAATGTGTTGTGACAGCTATGATCTCTTTATCTCCGACAAGATGCCGGATCAGGCCTTTCAGGTCACCGATCCCGAACGAGTTGTCTATGATCATGCACTTCTCCGGTCCGTCGATCAGGTACATCCAGACATCACCTGCACCGTCAAAGCTGTCGTTATACAAAGCCCATGTATTCTCACGCACTTTATAACATTCTGTATAAGGATTGATCTCAGGGTAGAACTCTTTTAATGAACTGGTTTCTCTTAATACTTTCATGAATGACCAGCGGACCGGTTTTTCCGGTTCCCAGACGATCCGTTCCGACTTCAGGTCTGATTTTATAGGACGCGGTTTGGCATTGATTGCTGTTCCCTGCTTAAAACTTCCAGGCATAATTTACCTCCATTTCTCTGCACTTATATTATTCATCCAAGTGCAGACATCTTGATTTCTGCTTTGCATATAAGCAGACCGCATTTTCTGACAAAGTACAGAAAAACGGAACCTGCAGAGAAAACCCAGCCGGTTCCGGTCCTTCAATTGATATTGTGATCTGCACACTGCGCAGTATTACAGGCCTTCTCTTTCCGCGATCGGAAGAAGTTTTTCACGCAGGCACTTTTTAAATGCTTCCGGGCAGTCTCCCAAAGGATTATGTCCTGCCTGATCAAACCAGATCAGATCCTTTTCCGGAGCCTGAAGCTGATCATAGTAATCCTGTACAAGAGAAGCAGGCGTATTGTTGTCCAGCCTTCCGTCAAAGATAAAGTACGGGACTTCGACCACTCCTTCTGTTTCCTTCAGCATATTCAGGCCGGCAACTTCCTTCCACATATTCTTTAATACGAACTGATATCCTCTTACATAGTCGGTGATCTCTTTTGCGGTATATTCTTTGCTTCTTAGTACCGGAAGGATCGTGGCACTCAAATAAGAACGCTTCTTTTTGTCCTGGGAGTATCCGCCGTATTTCATCATGATCTTCCGCTGAGTCATCATATCCTCATAAACGTGAGGATATACACCGTCGACCGGGTAACCGATCCGTACAAGTTTCTCCACGGACTTTTTATCATTATGCCTGCGCGCTTCATCAAGAGCGAACTGATAGGAAAGCTTCTCATTAGCGGGACCGTCAACAAACTGTCCGAACCCGACATAAGCTGCTATATGTTCCGGATGACGTTTGGCAAGCAGTGTTCCCAGACAGCTTCCCCAGCTGCCTCCAATGATAAACACTTTTTCCTGATCGAATGTTTCACAGAGATACTTCACCAGTTCCGCTGCGTCTTCCGTCAGCTGGGATACTGTCAGATCTTCAGCTTTGCATCCTTCATAAGATCCGCATGTTCCTCTCTGATCCCATGCGACAATTGTAAAAGCATCACACAGATCACTGTTCGCCTCAATCACGGAATGACGGTTCGTAACACCAGGCCCTCCGTGCAGGAACAGCAGAACCGGATTGGATGCTTTCTGTCCCTTGACATGGATCCTCTGTGGAAGACCATTTAATACGACTGTTTCTTTATAATCGATCATGATTCCCTCCTGTTATTTCTTCTTCATTATATATTCTGACTCAACAGTAATATCTGCTATTTTTAATATTGCCGCAAAAAGCCAAAATAAATACCGGAGGATGATTTCCGCTGAGGGATCCCGCCTCCGGTATTGATCTATTTCATATGATCAGTCTGCAAATACGTATTTGTCCAGTCTGTCAAAAGCTTCCCTTACTCTGGAGAAAGGAAGCGCAAGGTTCATGCGGATGCCGTACGGTTCGAAGAATCTGCGGCCGTCCTGCCACATGACACCGACAGCAGCACCTTTCTTCTGCAGTTCGTCGATCGTGATGTTATGATCTTTGCACCACTGCTCACAGTTCAGGAACAGCATGTATGTACCTTCCGGTTTTGCCAGTGTCACCCCGGGATAATTCTTCAGGATATGATCATATGCAAAATCAACATTGCCTGACAGAACTTCTCTCAGTTCATCCAGCCAGATCCTGCCTTCTGCACTGTAGCCGCCGATCAGGGCATGCATTGACATCACATTCATGGAGTTATAGTGGCACAGAGAAGCTTCCTTGGCCATACGGTCATTGATCCATTTGTTGTAAACGATATGGTAGCTTCCGATCAGTCCGGCGAGGTTGAATGTTTTGCTGGGGGCGTACATCGCAACTGTATGCATCTTCGCATACTCACTGATGCTCTGAGTCGGAATATGCTTATGGTCACCGAGGATCAGATCCGACCAGATCTCATCTGAAATAACAAATACCTGGTACTTTTCGTAAAGTTCCATCGCCTTTTCGATTTCCCATTTTTCCCATACTCTTCCGACCGGGTTGTATGGTGAGCAGAAGATCGCCGCATGAATATTCTGTTCTGCCAGCTTCTTCTCCATATCCTCAAAATCCATTCTCCATACACCGTTCTCATCGCGGTGCAGAGGACTCAGGACCATGTCATATCCGTTGTTTTCCAGGACTCCCCTGAATCCGACATAAGTAGGAGAATGCAGCAGGATCTTGTCCCCTCGTGAACAGAACACCCTGAGTGCCGTAGCTACTCCGCCAAGCACACCGTTCTCATAGCCGATGTTTTCCTTTGTCAGTCCTTCTACGCCGTTTCTGTCCTTATGCCAGTCAATGATCGACTGATAGTATTCATCTGATGGACGGAAGTAGCCGAATGCAGGATGCTGTGCGCGTTTGATCATTTCTTCCTGGATCGTCGGAACAGTCGCAAAGTTCATATCTGCGACCCACATCGGGATCTGGTCAAAACCTTCCTTCGTTAAGTCTCCGTTCGGCGGGAAATCCACAGCAATGGCATCTTTGCCGTGTCTGTCAATGATTGATGTGAAATCATATTTCATATGCTTATTCTCCTCTGTTCTCCGCGATCACTTCGATCTCGCATAAGCCGTTCTTGGGAAGCTGTCTGACTGCCACACAGCTGCGTGCCGGTTTTGAAACAAAGTACTTTTCATATACCTTGTTGAATGCCGCAAAATCCGCCATGTCCGCAATGAAGCATGTTGTTTTCACAACATCCTCAAATCCCAGTCCTGCTGCATCCAGAAGTGCTTTGACATTCAGACATGCCTGTTCTGTCTGCGCTTCGATGCCTTCCGGCATTTCTCCTGTTGCAGGATCAATAGCGATCTGTCCCGAGAAGAATGTCAGTCCGTTTGTTCTGAAACCCTGTGAGTAAGGTCCGATTGCCGCAGGTGCTTTTTCAGTGTGTATCAGTTTCATATAACCTCCCTATAATGTCTCTTTCATGACACGTATTGCATTTTTCCAGAAGATCTTCTCGATCTCGTCCGGTGTGAATCCATGACGTTTCAGTGCATCTTCGATCAGTCCGAACTTGTCACTGGAACCGACTTCCAGATCTCCCCTGATCCCATCAAGATCAGATCCGAGCGCGATCACATCCACGCCGGCAACATCAGCCATATGCCGTGCATGCACTGCCATCAGTTCAGCACGGGAATCTGTTCTTGTAATATCGCTGTTCAGGAATGCCGGTGCAAAGTTGATGCCTGTAATGCCTCCGCACTCTGCAAGCTTTCTGAGCTGATCATCCGACAGATTGCGCTGATGCGGGGACAGATCTCTGCAGTTGGAATGTGTTGCCACGAATGGCTTTTTGCAGATATCCGCAACATCCCAGAACCCGCCTTCACTAAGATGGGAAACATCCACGATGATCCCGAGCTCCTGCATATAGCGTACCGCATCCTTTCCGAACTCTGTCAGTCCTTCGTTCATGACAGCCGGATCTGTGGAATTCGGTGAACCGAAACAATTGCGGAAATTCCAGGTCAGCGAGATTGCTCTGACACCAAGATCATCATGATAATGCTTCAGTTTTTCGAGGCTGCCGTTGACACTTCTTCCGTCTTCGATCGTAAATACCGCTGACATTTTCCCTGCCGCGTCATTGCGCAGGATATCATCAGCATTGTATGCCATTTCAATGATATCGTTATGTTCTGCCACATTGCGGACAAGATCATCATGCAGGGTATTGAAATATACATCATCATCCAGTGGTTCTGTTCCGAAGTGTTTATACGTACTTGGCTGCGGTAGGAACGCCGCAAAGAACTGTGCCATCTGACCGCCCTTCCGCATTCTTTTCAGATCGACCATCGTATGAGGAGACTCATACAG
>JAFOMZ010000107.1 GCA_017421125.1 Solobacterium sp. | reverse complement strand
CTTTTCGATCCTTCTTTCTGTCATGATGCTTGCGGGAAATACACAGGTACGAGCAGAAGAAGGAATCCCTTCAGAAGAGACAGCTGAGGAGGAAACAGTCCTCATCGAAGAACAGGCACAGCCTGCAGAAGAGGAAGCAGACCTTCAGGCTGACGCGGAAGCGATCACAGAAGAAGCTCCCGCGTCAGAAGCAGAACAGATCGAATTGCCGGAAGAAGCGGAACTTCGTGAAACGGCAGAAGCATTATCGGAAGGTGATACTGAACTGCCCGAAATCGGTGATGATCCCGAAGAAGAGATCATTTTCATACTGCCGCAGGAGATCCAGGTACCCATGTGGTCCGGTTATGAACTGAAACAGTATACGCTGATCGGAGCTTCCATTGATGATGTCAGATGGGAGACTAATAATCCGGACCTGGTTGATGTCAGTGAGGGACCGTTGTTCCGGTTTAGACCTGAGGGCGAAGCGGACATCACCGGTACACTGGTCGTTGATGGCATCACGATCAGTACGCAGGTCATGCATGTCGTGATCCACCAGTGGTTTGCTGCGACTTCAACTACAATGATATTCTCCGATAATGAGCCGCAGGATGTCTGGTTCAAAACACTCGGCCTCCTTTTAGACAAAGAGTTCACTGTTCAGAGCAGCAACACGGATATCGTTACCGTTGAAAAAACCGGTGAATATGACGACGTAAAAGGAACTCTTTACCGTGTCACTCCGGTCAGTCCGGGCATCACTCAGCTGGTTATGCTGGTAAGCGATCCGAATGATCCGGACGGAACAGACCAGGTAACCATCCCCTGTCAGGATATTACCGTATGCTCGGACGGGCCATTGGAATCCATTGAATTCCTCGATCCGTTTACCGGTGAACCGATCACTGAGATCACAATGAATACTTATGAGCCTTATACCCTGAAGATGAAACTGGTCCCGGAAACATACAATCCTTTGGATCTCAGTTTCAGCAGTTCCGATGAAACGGCTGCTGAAGCATCTCCGTGGGAAGACAATCCGCTTTTCGTTGATATCTTTCCGCTGCAGCCCGGAAATGAAGATGTGATCATCCGTGCCGGAAGCGGTGACGTGACTGCAGCCCTGACTGTTCATTTCAATAACGAAAATCCCTTCTCTCTGAAATCCGTGAAGCTGCCTGTATGGTACGAAAAGCAGTATGAAGTACCGTATACACTGCCGGAAGGAATTGATGTTCAGAATGTAACATGGGAAAGCTCCGACGAGGATGTCGCACTGATCGAAGATGATGACGATGACCTTTACGTTTCAACAAAACAGGAGGGAGAAGCTGTTATCACCGGTACGCTGCATTTAGGTGAGACAGAATTCACCGATACGATGACAGTTACCGTCGCCAAATGGTTTGAACCGGATATCCCGGGAATGATGTTCGAGAACGCGGGCCAGGAGCCGATGACTTTCCATATCAAGGCAGTGAATGACGCGGCAGGACAGGCATATACTGTTTATTCGCTCGATGAAAGTATTGTCGAGGTCTCCTGTGATGGTGACGGCGATACAAAGACAGTTACAGTTGATCCGGCAGGTCCGGGCACTACAGAGCTTGCTGTACGTATGGATGATCCCAATGATCCGCAAAGAACAATGGACAATATCATTGTCCTGGACGTGGTCGTATGCGATCCTGACGCAGAACTTGCAGATATCACGATCCATTCAATGGATGATGAACCTATAACAGAGCTTCACATTGGGGCAGGAGACAGTCCGGTCCCGGTCGTTGTCGTCCTTGAGCCGGACTCTATCATGCCGTTCACGATCCAGATGACAACATCAGACCCGGATGTTGCTGTGGCGACACGCGGTCCCGAAGACATGAGTCCTTATGTATTCCTGATCCATGGCGGACAGGAATCAGGTGAAGCAGACATTACCTTCTATAAAGAAGGCAGTGATGCCAAAGCTGTCCTTCATGTCACGAATGAAGCAGGTGCCTTCTCATTCGGATATCCGGAAATGTTCGTTCCTGAGTGGACGGAGCTTCCGCTTGATTATGTCCTGAACTATGAAGGCGCGACAATTAACGACATTATCTGGGAATCAGATGATCCCGGCATGGCTGCGATCAATATCAAAGATGGAGAACCCGTACTTTATACAGCCGATGTCGGCGATCTGAGTATCCGGGGAATCCTGAAGGTCAACGATGAAGAGATCGCAAGATGCGAGGTCTTCCTGCATATCGTAAGATGGTATGATTCCGACCGCGGTCCTCTGAAGTTTGCGGATGTCAATGCTGAACCGCAGAGTATCTGGCTTGCGCCGGAAGGACCAGTCAGGGACTGGAACCTGGATTATGAATTCCATATCGCTGACGAATCTGTTGCGGCATTGGAGAAAACAGACAATGTTGATGATAAAGGCAGAACTGAATATATTGTCAGACCTCTGTCTGCAGGTAAGACGGACATCGTCCTCACCAGCAAAGACCCCAATGATACGAGAAAAGACCTGACGATCCCCTGCCTGATGGTCCAGGTATGTGAGGATGTCAAACTGCAGAAGATCACAGCGGAAAGTCCGCTGAACGTGGAACCTAACAACCGCGGTGTGATCTGGATCAGCCTGACGCCTGAAACAGTCGATCCTGCGCGTATTTCCTACAGCAGCTCCGATCCTTCGATCATCAGTATCGAGCGCAATGAATCCAACGAAGCGATGTATTTCTATGAAACGTTTGATAAAGAAGGAACTGCGACACTGACATTCTCCGAAGGCAAGGTCAAGACGACCGTTACTGTATATGTCACACGCTTCGTAGAAACTGATAAAGACTGGATCCCGCTGACCTATTTAGAGGGAAGCACTTCTCAGGGAAGCGGTGAAGTCACCGTCACACTGAAAGGTCAGGCCACAGGAAAAGAGCCGGTCATTGAGGTCTGGAACACAGGTGAAGAGGAAGAAGATAACTTCCCGCTTGATCCGGAAGACTGGCCGTTCACAGTGGAAAAGACATCTGAAAATGCCGGAAAGACACAGTTCACTTATCAGCTGACTCCTGTCAGGGAAGGCAATGCACAGATCCATTTCCGTGTTGATCTTGATTCCACCGGATGGCGTACGGAAGGATACACCTATGTTGAAGTCCGGGGACAGCAGAAGCTTGAATGGGATGAATGGAAAAACATTGAATACAATGAACGGCAATGGCAGAACAATGAAGATGTTTATATCCAGGTCAACAATACCGATTCACCCGACATCTTCTATCGTGTCTGGTATACGGAAGACGAAACAGAACCGGCTGACCTGCCTCATACAGGAGAAGAACTGCTGGCTTCTGAAGAAACACAGAAATATCACAGCCAGTTCAAGGTGATGTCCCCTTATTTCGGAAACAGCACGATGTGGCTTGCGGCATACGCCCGCAAGGAAGGCTGGCAGGATTCCGATCTGCTCATCGCAAGACTCCGCGTCCGCAACAATTCATTTGAAGATGAGATCTGGGATGAAGAATACAGACAGTACATTATTGACAACGGTCTGACACCGGCCGATCTGAAGAATACGCTCCATGTCTTCGGTATCCCGGAGGAAGTACCTTATACAGGAGATAAGATCACATTCGATAACATCCGTGTCTGGTACGGAACGCATCAGCTCGGCGAAGGAATGGATTACAAAGTCACCTATTCCAACAATGTGAATCCTGCCCTCGCCACGGCCAAGAAAGCTCCGACAGTTACGATCACAGGACTTGGGGAATATACAAAGTCATACAAACAGACATTCTCTATCGGCAAGATGCCGATAGACAGAGTCAGGGAGTTTGACACTGACCTGTCTGTCACAACAACGACGCCGTCATTCATAACGACTGCTTCAACAAAATCCGTTGTTCCGAAGATCACTGCTGCACTCATCTCACACAGCGGCAAAAAAGCAGCCCTGAAAGCAGGTACCGATTACACGATCCTCTATTATCCGATGAACGGCACCGATGATACGCATCCGGGATATTGGGAAAAGTTCGGTGAACCTGTCAGCCAGATCCCGGCAGACCGCAGCGGAAACTACCGTGCAGTCGTCGTACCGAAGGAAACAAGCCAGAAGATCGCCGGTTTCGAAATGGATCCTGAGAGTGAAATATTCCAGGAGTACTGCATGGGAATGCCGATGATCCAGGTATTCAACAGTGAACAGTCCCAAGTCATGCTGTTCAACATGAACGACGCGAAACTGTCGAAGTCCCTCGGGACGCTGAGGCTTGCGTACAACGAAGGATATGACCCGCAGGAGATCCAAAAGCTCTTCATAGAAGGAAAGATCCATGTCAAGATTGGCAAGCAAGCGCTAAAGCCGGCTGTGATTCGTGACAACGAATCCCCATTCCCCGAAATTGTCGAAGATGGTGACTACATCATTTGGACTTCAGATCTCAAAGCCGGGAAGAACATGCTTCAACTGAGCGGGATGGGGCTTGAGGAAAATGCTGAAGGCAACAGAAATGCAGTCCATAAAGACTATTACGTCGTCGGTTCCAAACAGGTCACCTTTACGATCGCTCCGATCCTGAACATCTCCTCCAAAACAGCATCCGTTTCCGGCATGAAGACCACGGTCGAACTGAACGAACACAATTACTTCCAGCTGTTCAATGAATACATTGACGAAGAAGGAAACCGGAGATGGGAGCCTGATCTCAGCAAACTCTCTGTTGATGGAAATGCATCAACAGTCCAGCTGAAGGATAAGAGCGGAAACGTGATCGACCCGGATGACTACGGGATCTTTATCGACAACTACAACGGCAGGCTCGGGTCCTTCAAGATCACATTTGCCGGAAGACCTGAACGCGGCTATACCGGACAGATCACACAGACGGTCAAGATCGTTTCCGCTGATCTGGCTTCACTGAATAACGCAGGCAAGCTGCATGTCTCCTTACGTGATGCCGAAGATAATAAAGTCCAGTACTCTTCCAGCGGCGCAAAGCCGGAGCTGAGGGTCATCGTTGAGATGCCATGGAATCCCGAGCATGAGCTTGCGGAAGGCAAAGACTATACTGTCACCTACACAAACAACAAAACAGTCGGTGCACAGGCTTCCGCAACGATCACCGGAAAAGGCTTCTACAAAGGCAAGCTGCAGAACGCTGTAACATTTACGGTCGTTCCTGCTGATGTCGGACAGCTCTATGAATGGAGATGCCCGCTGACTGCAGCGGCAGCTGATGTGGTATACAACGCAAAAGGCAAAGCAAATTACTTCAAGTCAGTTCCTGTTATCTACGACAACGGCAAAGCACTGAAGAACGGGAAAGATTACAAGATACTTGAAATACGCTACTGGTATGGAGAGGACTGGTTCGATGAAGACGGCGTGATTCGTCATTCCAAGGATGAACCGATCCCTGATGGTGCAGATGTTCCGCTCGGTGCCGTCATCCATGTCGGTGCGAGAGTTGAGATGCTGAATCCGAACTATATCTTCACCTATGAAGATGAACGCGATTCAATGATCCATATGAACTACCGTATGGTTTCCAAGGCAAAGAAGATCGCTTCAGCCAAGGTCAAGGTCAATGACGGTAAAGCTGTCTATCTCGGCAATGACTGGAATATCGTTCCGCCGGTCACCGTTACCCTCGGAAAGACTGTTCTGACGGAAGATGATTACGAGATCATCGATATCCGCAACAACTGGCTGATCGGCACGGCATCCATGACGATCCGCGGCAAGGGCGAATACTGGGGCACAAAGAAGATCACCTTCAAGATCACCAAAACACCGCTTCAGTAAGTCTTACTCTACTTCTGAGGTTATCAGCGAGAGACCTGTACACAGCTGTACGGGTCTCTTTTATCCGGGCATGGATCCATACGAAAGGCAGATATCTGACAAAATGCATACATTTCATT
>JAFOMZ010000106.1 GCA_017421125.1 Solobacterium sp. | reverse complement strand
TAAAATGTTGCACTACCATTATATATATTTTTACATATTTGCACCATTTGACCGAAACAGAAAAGAATGCCAGATACTTGCACTCTAAACAGAAGAGTGCTAAATTATATTAGCAGTTAATTATTAAGAGTGCTAAATACAGGAGGCTTGCATATGGCAAAGAAACAGTTTAAAGCGGAATCCAAACGTCTGCTGGAAATGATGATCAACTCCATCTATACAAATAAGGAGATTTTTTTAAGAGAGCTGATCTCCAATGCGTCTGACGCACTGGATAAGAGATGGTATCTCGCACTGACAGATGATACACAGAAAGTCGATAAGGATGATCTGAAGATCCGTCTGACACGCAATGAACATGACAGAACACTTGTCATTGAGGATACCGGTATCGGTATGACAGACAAGGAGATGGAAAACAACCTCGGTACGATCGCAAGAAGCGGTTCTGCCGAATTCCGTCAGCAGCTTGAGGAAGGTGCTGAGAACATCGACATCATCGGTCAGTTCGGTGTTGGTTTCTACAGTGCGTTCATGGTCTCCTCAAAGATCGAAGTTGTATCACGCAAAGCAGGAACAGATGAAGCGTTCTGCTGGACAAGTACCGGTCAGGACGGTTATACGATCACTCCCTGTGAAAAAGATACTGTCGGTACAAAGATCACATTATGGCTGAAGGAAGATACCGAAGATGAGAAGTATTCGGAATACCTGGAAGAATATACTTTGAAGAACCTCGTCAAAAAGTATTCTGACTATGTACGTTATCCGATCATCATGGAAGTATCCAAGAGCATTCCCGATCCCAGTGATGAGAACAATGACATCATCACCCAGGAAGATGAGACACTGAACTCCATGGTTCCGCTGTGGAAGAAACAGAAGTCTGAGATCACGGATGAAGAATACAATGAATTCTACAAATCCAAGTTCAATGACTGGCAGGATCCCCAGAAGGTCATCCACTACTCTGTAGAAGGCAACCTGTCCTATACCGCCCTGCTCTTCATCCCGGCAAAGGCACCGTATGATTTCTATAACGCAGATTACAAATCAGGTCTGCAGCTGTATTCCAAGGGTGTATTCATCATGGATAAGGCAAAGGATCTGGTACCGGAATGCTTCAGATTCGTAACAGGTCTGATCGACAGCGATGACCTGAACCTGAACATTTCCAGAGAGATCCTCCAGCAGGACCGTCAGGTCAAGGCACTGGCTTCCTCTGTTGAAAAGAGGATCCAGAGAGCACTGGAAGACATGCTGAAGAATGACCGTGAAGCATATGAGAAACTGTTCGACAACTTCGGTCTGAACATCAAGTATGATATCTACCGTTCATTCGGTGCAAACAAAGAAAAGCTCCAGGATCTGCTGCTCTACCGTTCCAGCAAGGACGGCAGCTATGTCACTCTCAAGGAATATACAGAGCGTATGCCGGAAGATCAGAAGAACATCTACTTTGCAAGCGGTACGTCTGTAGAAGACATTGAAAAACTGCCTGCACTGGAGAAAGTCAGGGATAAGGGATATGAGATTCTCTACTTCCTGGATGCTGTAGATGAATTCGTCATTTCCATGATGAATGACTACAACGAGAAACCGTTCCGTTCCGTATCCAAGGGTGACCTTGATCTCGACAGTGAAGAAGAGAAGAAGGAACGTGAAGAAAAGGCAGAAGAGAACAAGGATATGCTGACAATGATGAAGGAAGCCATCGGCAGCCGTGTCAGTGATGTCAGGATCTCTTCCCGTCTGAAAGATGACCCTGTTGTCCTGGTATCTGATGAAGGTATGTCCATTGAGATGGAAAAGGTACTCTCCCAGAACCCTGATAACCGCGGCATGATGAAAGCAGTCAAGATCCTTGAGATCAACCCTGACCACCCTGTATTTGAGACACTGAAGAAGGTCTACGAAACAGATCAGGAGAAACTCAAGGAATACGCCGGTGTACTGTATGACCAGGCATGCCTGATCGAAGGTCTGCCGATCGATGATCCTGTAGAGTACGCAAGAAAGATCACGGACCTGATGGTACAGGCTTCCAAATAAGTAAAGTCAATTATTAATGCACAGTTCAGTAAAAAGTGTTATCATACTGATTGTGCATATGGGGTTTTAGCTCAGCTGGGAGAGCGTCTGGTTCGCAATCAGAAGGTCAGGGGTTCGAATCCCCCAAGCTCCACCATTCAAAATCGCATGATGATCATGCGATTTTTTATTATAAACAACAGACACACAGTTCTCATTTCTTGTGAAAACACGAATACTCGTCTGACTTTGTTCCGATTTCGGAACATTGTCTATGATTTTGCACTTTTTGTTCCCATTTCGGAACATTTGTTCTGATTTTGCACCTTTTGTTCCCATTTCGGAATATGGATGTTTCTGCATCTGTGCAACGTCGGATTATCCAGTTTGTGTATCACCAGTCTGCTTTATGATCTCCTCCCGGATGTCATCATAAATCATAACTTTTTGAGAATCAGGAGAAAGATATAGCAGATTTTAAATAACAACGTTATCAACAACAGAAGCATTATTAAAGACGGCTCACTGAGCCGCCTTCTGTGTTTTTCGGGCTTACGGTTTCAGGATCTTATGCCTGATCCAGCGGGCACCGTCCTTTGTTATGAGCAGCAGATCGATCGGTCCGCCGCATGTCGCGACTCCATTTGCGAATCTCTGAGCCTTGCAGTTAACATCTACAATGAACTCTGCGAATTCGATAGCGTCCCTG
This sequence comes from Solobacterium sp., assembly GCA_017421125.1. GTDB lineage: Bacteria > Bacillota_I > Bacilli_A > Erysipelotrichales > Erysipelotrichaceae > Bulleidia. The sequence continues at coordinate 2,239 of JAFOMZ010000106.1, read as the reverse complement.
AGATACATATGGTTCCAGTCAAATTCCATCTTGGGTTTGCCGTTGATCAGGTTTGTAATATGTGCAATGTCCCCGTTCCAGCAGGCACCGTATTTCCCCTTCCCTGATGTCCATGTATAGATCTCTTTGGCATTGACTCTGTACACTCTCTGTTCATTTCCGACATATCCGCCGACAAAGAAGATCGTCGTGTTGTTGGGATCGATCGCCTTCAGGTTCTGATGCAGTTTATCGACGACCGTATCAACATTGTCATCTTCTGTGATCTCTTTCTCACTGAAGTCTGACAGGTAATCTACGATATTCTGGTTGTTCTGCATTGTATTGCCTGTAAAGGAGATCCCGATCCTGTCTTTCAGCAGGAACAGCTTCTGTCCGTTGTCACTGATCGTGAACTTCTCGTTGATGATCCGTTCTTTGTCCTTGACGATCCTGGCACCGGTAATGCGGCTGTCGGCAGCCATGGCAATGCCTTCAGGCACAAATACACATGATATTACACTCATAGCTGTTACTCCTGATCATCCCAGTCCGGTTCCCATGCAAGGTATCTCTGACGCATTGCGTCAGTGAATTCCTTGTAAAGTGTACCGCTGTCCAGACCTGCGATCTGTTTCATATCCTCTTCGGTCAGACAGAAGTCAAAGATGTCGATGTTTTCTTTGATGTGTACAGGGTTCTTTGAACCGGGGAGTACGGAGTTGCCGATCTGTACATGCCATCTGAGCAATACCTGTACAGGTGACTTATGATACTTCTCTGCCAGTTCCAGGATGACGGGTTCTTCCAGCAGTTTGTGGTCTGCGTGTCCCAGCGGATACCAGGCTTCCAGTACGATGCCTTCGCTCTTCAGGTATTCTCTCAGTTCATTCTGTGGAGCATACGGATGGTTCTCGATGGTAAGCAATGCCGGTTTGATGCGGAATCTTGAAATGAATTCAGCGACCTGTTCCTTTGAGAAGTTGGATAAACCGATGGCTTTTGCTTTGCCTTCGTCTACCAGTTCTTCAAAGCTTTCCCAGGCTCCGTATACATCACCTACCGGATGATGCAGCAGAAGCAGGTCCGCATAGTCGATGCCAAGTCGTCTGTATGAGCCTTCTACAGCTGTTCTGACTCTTGTATAGTCAGACGGCCATACCTTGACTGTAATAAACAGTTCTTCTCTCGGTACGCCGCATTTTGCGATACCTCTGCCTACTGCCTTTTCGTTCTGGTAGGAGCTGGCGGTATCGATATGACGATAGCCGTTCTGTACGGCACATACGACTGCGTCTTCTGCGTCCTTGCCGAAGATACGCAGTGTGCCAAGTCCCAGTACCGGCATGTTCTGTCCGTTGTTCAGTGTAAAGTATTCCATAGTGCCTCCTGTCAGATATTCAGCAGACTGATGAGATTGCGCAATTGAATATTCAGGCAGTTATTGAACTGGATCAGTGTATTCAGTGTACGGAAGTCTGCCCAGAAATATCCGTCAGGAAGTTCTTCCAGTTCCCCTTCTTTGAATTCCATGATCGTATTCCAGTTCTCTTCATGATAGAAGCGTCCGCCTTCTTCCGAGAACAGTCCTCTGAAGCGGATGTCTTCCTTACGTTCCAGTTTCTCAAAGTACAGTCTGTCCACGGGATCAGTGATCCTTTCATCCAGCGGTTCCTTCTGGATACCGGGTGCTACTTCCACCCTGTCAAAGCATCCGATCTCACACTTGGTCTGTACCAGGAAGCGCATGATGCCGTCTTTGCCGATCTGATACGGCAGTCCGAATTCACTCTTGCCGACTGTTTCCAGCAGAGGCTGTGACCAGCATCTGACTTCTCTTCCTTCGATCTCAATGTCGCAGAATACGATGCGGAAATTCCCCTGCTCACTGGCATAACTGGCTCCGTCATAGCTCCAGTCCTTCAGTGCATGCAGGTCGATCAGTTCACGTTCAAAGTTGCCTGTCATCTTGATGTCATTCATCTTCCCGTAGATCTTTCTGATCGCGTCTCCGGAGGAGTGCTCCAGGAAGGAACGGAAGAATGCTTCTTCGTGAAAGAGTTTATGAACAGCGGAAAGTGTTTCTTCATCCAGGTCACTTAATACAAACGGGATGCAGGATATGACGGTACGGGTGTCCATGTTGACGATATTGTCATACTGCATGAGCTTCTTGATCTGTCCCAGTGTCATCCACCTGTGTGTGGAAGGCACTTCCACATCATCCTGCGCCAGCAGGATCATGTTGCGGTTGCGCTTT
>JAFOMZ010000105.1 GCA_017421125.1 Solobacterium sp. | reverse complement strand
TCAGTGGTCCCAGGCAGAATTGAACTGCCGACACCAGCATTTTCAGTGCTGTGCTCTACCTACTGAGCTACAGGACCATGGTTGCGAGGGAAGGATTTGAACCAACGACCTCCGGGTTATGGGCCCGACGAGCTACCAGGCTGCTCTACCTCGCGATAAGATAATGGCGGAGGAACTGGGATTCGAACCCAGGCGCCGCTTTCACGACCTGCCGGTTTTCAAGACCGGTCCCTTCAACCACTTGGGTATTCCTCCATTTACAAGTGGACCCTGAAGGACTCGAACCTTCGACATGTCGGTTATGGGCCGACCGCTCTGACCGACTGAGCTAAGGGTCCGATTCGGCATGTCTTAATAGAAATGGTAGCGAGGGTGGGACTCGAACCCACGACCTACCGGGTATGAACCGATTGCTCTAGCCAACTAAGCTACCTCGCCGCAATGTAATACACTGGTCGGGATGGCAGGATTTGAACCTGTGACCCCTTGATCCCAAATCAAGTGCACTACCAAGCTGTGCTACATCCCGAATTAATGGCGCGCCGAGCAGGAATCGAACCCGCAACCTTTTGATTCGTAGTCAAATACTCTATCCAGTTGAGCTATCGGCGCATGCACGACTTATTCAGTGCTTACCTATAATACCAAACAGTAAACATAATTGCAAGCACATATTTTTCAAATTCTCAGACGCCTGAAAAGCATCATTTCAGCCGTATTTTTCCTGCTCCGGATACGTGCGTGCTGAAACAGTACGGAAAAACAGGTCATTCATTCTCCATGAAGTGCTGATCATAGAATTCCGAATTCAGGCTGAGCTGGTAATTCAGGTAATTGGCTCCCTTTTCTTCCAGCAGTGTTTCCCTGTCGGAATAAAGGTCTGTACCAAGTCCCAGACGGTCCCCTTCGATCTCACAGCCCAGGGCAGACAGTGTTGTCGGGAACATGTCCATCGTGCTGAACCGGCGCTTCTGTTCCGGTTCTTCTTTTGCACTGTTGATCACTGAGGTATACGTCAGACGTTCATATGATCCGGGCAGATCATCAAAATAATCCGAGCTCATGCACAGATGGTCACCGTTCAGGACGATCACCGTATCCTTCCCCCATTCCTGTTCCTGTACCCAGCTGACGAATTCCGATACTTTTCTGCTGGAGCAGTGGAATGCATTGGAATACTGATCGGGGAGCTCATCATCACAGTCATCGCAGCGGTATCCCTTCGGAAAGTGCGTATCAACTGTCAGCACTGTCAGACTGAACGGTCCGTCACCGGCAGCCATCTCCGCAGCCTGTTCCTTTGCCATTTCAAACAGTTTTGCGTCTTCAAAACCCCAGAACACCTTATATCCCTCAGGTATCCTGCCTGTCTTTTTTGCCCAGTTATAGTCAAGGATGTCATATGAGCCGTGCTCGCTGTAGTACTGGTCACGGTTGCCGAATGACGCATCCGATCCCATCATGACCGCGTTCCGGTACCCTTCCTTTTCCAGAATGTCACCTAATGTGACCATTCCGGGCAGGAATGACTGAAGGATCCCCTTTGAATTGGAAAAATAATGATTGATCGCCAGCGGCATGCCGCTGGACTGCGCGACCATTCCCGCGATCGTCCATGTTGAGTTGTACAGAGGCAGCGCGCCGTTCAGGGTGTTTTCGTCTCCGTTGAAGCAGTCATATTCCATCGCCAGCTGAGTCAGCTCGGGAATGGCGTTGAAGCTCTTCCCGCCGCCGCTTGGTTCATCAGTCACGGATGTTTCCACGGATTCCAGGAAGATGTAGATCAGGTTCTTCTTCTGTTCAGGGAATGTGATCTCCGTCTTTTCCGGTGCTGTATAGACCGTTTCATAGAGTTCGCATTCAAACTGTTCTGCTGTCAGATAATCATTGACATGATAGTTGATCCAGAATTCTCTGCACTGCGTCCAGATCAGGGTCAGGCAGAGAGCCATGGCAGCCCATTGGATGATCCTGACCATGATATTGGTCAGCAGTCTGCTCTTTTTATTCAGCTTCCGGACAGCCAGGCACTGCAGGCCGAAAACAGCCGCTGCCGCAGGCAGTATCATGATTGCTCCGGCTGCGAACTTCCGGTAAAGTTCACTGAATCCGTTCCAGTTGACTCCGTTCAGATTGGTATTCAGGTGGAACAGCAGCTGGGCAAACGTTACTCCCTTGAAATGAGAGTTCAGGTAGGAATAGCCTTCCCTGGCAAACGCCAGCACCAGCAGTATCACCAGCAGCGGGATCTGCTGTATGAGCAGTTTCTTCACTGTCAGCTTTTCCCTGATCTTCAGGATCTGACGGCTCAGGAAGAACAGCAGGATGATCAGCAGAATACTGACAAGGCGGATCACCTGCTCCGTGACCTTGGCGGATGCCTGTACGTATTCCGGCAGATGATGATTATATTCCGTCACATACCATGTGTAGAACAGGTCATCTGCTCTGGTCATGACAGGATCGGATGTATTGACGTTATAGCTGACACTGTCGGTCAGACGGTCGTTTTCAAGGTCATAAACAACGATATTCAGGCCGTTGGCATCCGGGCTGTATTCATTGTCATCGATCATGACCGATGCTGTATTGCCGGCAGATACGCCTGCGCTGACGATACGGACCTGATGACCTTCGATCTCTTCTTCGACGACGGAGATATCCGTCTTTTTATAGAGCTGCGTGTTCCCCCGGTAAATATATCCGGCCAGTCCTCCGTCATCATTGACCTTCAGTGACATTTTGATGCCGGCTTTGCTGAAAGCTGCCTGCATCTCATCTGTCCAGCCCTGCATCCTGCCGCCTTTCAGCGCAAAGATGATCAGCTGATCGCTGTATTCCTCCAGAAGCTCCGGAATGGTCATATCTTTGAAATAAGGATTTTCCGGGTGTTCGATGTAGCTGTTTTCTTCAAAGGCATCCAGCGTGATCCTGGAATAGTATTCACCATCCTGAGCATTGCCCGTCAGGTTGCCTGCCCAGAATCCTCCGGCATACGTCACCAGGCGGTATTCTTCCATTGTCCTGGTGATGACCAGTTTGTCTTCTGTTCCTATCTCAGCGGGGATCTCAAGGCTGTCGCTTTCACCCGTAACTGTTCTGCCGTCAAATACTCCCTGAACGGAGATCACATCTCCGCCCTTGTACATACTGCACCGTACGGAACACTGATGCGGAAGCGCGATCACAAGCACAAGGAAAACGATCACGAGCGCAGCCGTGAAGATCGTTGCCAGTCGATGCACTTTTTCCTTTGTCAGTTTTTCCATAGTCGTTTGTACCGGAGGTTCACTTTCCGGCGATCAGTTCCGCATTGTCAAAATATCTTTCATCGATCCAGTCCAGCCTGATCGGGCTGACGGTCACATAACCTTCTTCCACCAGCGTGATATCGCCGTCTTCTGTCCTTGTACTGTCATCGACAGGTACATCGATCAGCGGACAGTGCAGTGACAGGACGCCGTTTTCTTCATTTACATCCAGTTTTCTGCCGTACATCTTCCGTCCGTCGAATTTCGCCGGTCTGATCCCTTTGATCTCTTCTTTCGAAAGCGGCGGGATATTCACGTTCAGTACATATTCATATCTGTCAGGATCTTCCATGAACCGCTTCAGGAGCTGCGCTGCGATCTCTGCGGAGGTCGCAAATTCATACGGTTTGTCCGAAGCCAGGGATACGGCAATGGAAGGGATCCCGAGGATCGTTCCTTCACTTGCAGCACCGACTGTACCGGAATAGATGCAGTCATAGGATACGTTCCATCCTTTGTTGATGCCTGAAACGACCAGGTCAGGCAGTTCTTCCATCAGTCCGCAGACTGCCGCATAAACACAATCTGCCGGTGTACCGTCAATGGCCCATGCCCTGTACGCACCGGGAACTTCCATCCTGCGGGCATGAAGGTCGCGCAGAAAATACGTCACGCTGTGGGAATGCGCGCTGCGCTGCCTGTCAGGTGCCGCAACATACACTTCATGTTCCAGGGAAAGTCTTTTTACAAGTGTGACCAGGCCGTCCGCCATGATCCCGTCGTCATTGGAAACCAGTATTCTCATGTTTTTCTCCGTAATGACGATTATATCATATCGTTCCTCTCATGAAAAAGGATCCGTACCCTGTCACGGACCCTGCTTTCATTCTTCGTAATGGATTTCTGACTCAGTCTCTTCAGGTGAAGGGCTGAGACCGCTGCGGTCTTTGTCGGACAGGATCAGTTCTGTATCCGGCAGCAGTTCATCCCAATTAAGCTGTTCGGGATCATAGAACACCGAGAGTCCTCCGCTGTACCGCGAATCCCCGTTGTACGGCGCATCGACTTTGTATGTATATTCGGTATTGTCTTCGATCACTGCGACGCCATGGGCAAATCCCTTCGGAATATAGACCAGCAGATCATCTTCCGCCTGCAGTCTGATACAGACTGCCTGACCGAAGGTAGGACTGCCGGTCCTTAAGTCAGCCGCAAGATTGTAGAATGATCCGGCTGTGCAGTGGATCAGTTTTGCCTGCGCGTATTCTCCCCGCTGGAAATGCAGTCCGCGGACCGTTCCGCGTTTCAGGCTGTGCGCGCGGTTATCCTGTACGGGATGGAAATCAATGCCCAGGCGGTCCATTTCATCCTGGCTGTATATCTCCATAAAGAAGCCTCTGTCATCGCTGTGACGGTCCAGAGCGACCACCTTGACGGCATTTAAGTATTCAGAAACGATCTTCATCGGGACCTCCTCATACATCTGCCCTGTTTCTGTTCATCAGCAGGCCGAACACGGCTGCGGCACAGATGTAGATCAGATTTGTCAGGATCAGCACCAGCGACATCCTGTTGCAGTCGGAGGCATTGACCAGCAGTTTCGAAAGGATAAAGCAGCCTGCCGTGCTGATCAGGGAACAGTACATCTGGATGTTCTGTCTGGACAGGATGACGAATATCTGCGAAACGATCCATGTAAAGGCAAGACTGACGCCGCTCACGATGCCCATGTAAAGGTATGTGTAGTAAGGCTGTGCTTCCGGACCGTAGACAAGTCCGATCACGAACCTTCCCAGCAGAACGCTCATGATCTCGGCTGCTGTGCCAAGACCGACTGCCCCGCCGCTTACGATCAGCAGATATTTCCGGAATTCCTGCATGCGGTGTTCATGATATGCCTTTGCCATGTACGGCGCGAGCGTATAGATCAGCACGTTGATCACCAGCTGCAGAAAGATCACGAATGTATAGACGGAATTGTAAATACCTAAGGCACTCAGTGAACCGATCTGTTCAAAGAACAGTCTGGGGACAGCGATGATCAGGGATGCCAGAAGCTCAAATACCATGATCGGGAAGCAGGACTTCAGGATGTCCAGTACCTTTTTATTCAGGACGATCTTTGCGGAAAACGGACTGATCTGTCTGACCTTCTTCAGGCTGAAGAACAGAAATACGGCAAATGACAGCAGCGTTAATGCCGCAAATGCGGCGGTCAGTGAACTGCTGAAACTCAGGATCCCGTAAAATCCGATGATATAGAGAACGGAACGGATGATCATCCCCTGCGCATTGATCTCCATGTGGAAGTTCTTCTGGTTGAAGCATTCCGTCAGTTCGATCAATGCTTCCGAGCATTTGAACAATGTATAGGCTACCAGAATACTGCTCTGCACGGCACTGTAATGGCTCAGACCGATGACAGGGACCAGTACGAGCACGGAAAGGATCACCGCCGCTGTCCTGGCGCTCAAATATTCCTGTTCCGTATAAACGGAATTGACATCGGATACGATAAAACTGCGCATGCCCCAGAGAGCAGATGCGTACAGTGTATTGCCCAGCGACATCGCGACAGCGTACATTCCGCTGGCTTCCGCCCCAAGCTTGCGCATAATGATGGCGGAAAGAGCCCAGATCGCGAAATTATAGAGCACCATGCCCACTGTGTTATAGCTCAGATTCTTTTTTAATCCCGAATCGCTCATGCCTGCCCTCCTGCAGTTGTTTCAAGTATAGCACAGCTGCACTGTGTTATATGTCTGCCTTCATGCCGGACTGTTTCCGGGCAATAAAAAAACACGGACCTTTTCAAAGCTCCATGTGGTTTTCAGTGGTGGGGACGATGGGACTTGAACCCACACGATGTTGCCATCAACGGATTTTAAGTCCGTTGCGTCTGCCATTCCGCCACATCCCCTTACTAATAAAAATGGAGGTACCTGCCGGGGTCGAACCGGCGATCACAGAGTTGCAGTCTGTTGCCTTACCACTTGGCTAAGGTACCATATCCATTTTCTGCTGTTTGTCAGCCCACTCATTATATAAAACCGGCAGGAAAAATGCAATAGACTTTCGAAAGGCAGACGACGATGAGCGGACGATCATCCGCTTTTCCATACTGATATGTACAAAAACCGTGTACAGTCGTCCGCTTGCGGCTGTACATATCTTTTGACATAATAATACTTAACAGATCTGAAATACCTTCTGTTTTCAGCAGGTAAAGGAGCATCACATGATCGACTATGTAACTAATTACAAATACGTCCGGATCCAGGGACAGGAACTCGCGGAAAACACCATGTATGCCAAGGGTATCTTCAGTATGTGCTGGCAGCTGATCCAGAATGACGCCATGGATGAAGAGGATGCGGCTCTGTTCAAAGAAATCGATTCCTGGTTTGCCGAGGTCCTGCCATTTCCGCCCCAGTGCAGAAATCAGGAAAAAGTCGTCTGTTTCTTTAAAACAGAGAATTCGGAAGAGATGATGAAAATGATACGTCCTGCACTCTGGCTGCTGGAAAAGTATCACCATCCGTTCTATCTTGTTTTCACAAACACACCCGGTGAGATCGTATATGAGGACCAGTATCAGGTAGCGGTAAGGGTCCCCGGCATCCTGCAGATCGACAGACTGCAGCAGTCCTGGAGTCCGGAGAAGTGATCAATGAAGGCATAACGGATCAAATAACCGGATATTCCATACCGTAAGAAAAAGGATCCCCGTCAGGAGATCCTCTGAATCAGTATTGATATTGAGCCATGCTGTTGGTTTTATAAAGCCCGGACGGGCTTTTTCTGACTTATTTGATGGAATCGATGACAGCCTGGAGATCGCCTTCAGGACGGTAGCCGATCACTGTACCGGCAACTTCGCCGTTTTTAATCGCCAGCAGTGTGGGAATGGACATTACGCCATAGCGCTGCGCGAGTTCCGGATTGTCGTCTACATTCACCTTAACGAATGTAACTTCAGTGTTCAGTCCGGACAGCTTTTCAATGATCGGGCTTACCATTTTGCAGGGTCCGCACCAGTCTGCATAGAAATCTACAAATACTGCTTTGTTTTCAGCCAGCAGTGCATCATATTCCTTTTCACTTTCGATGATTTTCATATTCGTTTTCCTCCGCCTGTATTATGCCATTAATTGAAATACCGTGAAAGCAGTATGCTCAGAACAGGATCCTCTGAGCTGCTTCCTTGTCCGCAATGACCGTCAGTCTCGGATGAGCCTGCAGGGCGCTAGCGGGACAGCGGGACTTCATCGGTCCCTTGATCATGTTATATACCGCATTGGCTTTTGCTGTGCCTGTAGCGATCACGACGACGCGTCTTGCGCGCATGACCGTTGCCAGACCCATCGAGATCGCCTTTTTCGGCACGAGTTCTATATTTCCGCCAAAGTAATGGGCATTATCGCGTCTTGTCTGTTCTGTCAGCTCCGCAACATGGGTCAGGCTTTCAAACGGCGTTCCGGGTTCGTTGAATCCGATATGTCCGTCTGTTCCCAGACCGAGTATCTGCAGATCGATCGTTACATCCTGCAGTGATGCTTCATACCGTTCACACTCAGCTTCCGGATCCTCGGCATCACCGTTGGGGATATGGATGTTTTCCTGCGGAATATCCAAATGATCGAAGAGCTTTTCCCTCATATATGTGTGGCAGCTCTGTGGATGGCTGCGGTCAAGGCCGATATATTCATCAAGATTCCATGTTCTGACATTTCTATAGCTGAGTTCGCCGGACTGGTATCCCTCTATCATTTCCTTATACAGACCGATCGGTGTCGATCCGGCAGTCAGTCCCAGAACAGGTCTATCTTTACGCAGAACATCACGCACCAGTTTCATAGCCTCATGGCTAGCTTCGTCATAGTTTTCAGCAACAATGATCGTAAACATTGATACACCTCCTTCCGCGCCCGATATATTAGCATACTTTTCGGAAAATGTTTATTTTCCGACTGTAATTGAATAATCTGTCGTAAATTCCTGATGTGCCTCCAGCACCAGTGTTCCTTCACGTTTTTCAAACGGAACATCTACTTCTTCAAAGTCCGCATGGGAATGCCATGGCTCGATGCAGATAAACGGTGCGCCGTTCTTTGCGCTCCAGAATGCCAGCCATTCATAGCCTTCCGCATGGACAGTCACACTGTGTTTGCCGTTGGTCAGCGTTGTTTCCGTTGATTTGGGTGAAGTGACCAGGATCGTACGTTCCAGATACTTGCGTTCCAGTTCGAGCTGTCTGCCTACGGCGATCGTATCCTTGCCCTGTTTGAAGATCTCATCAGCATTCGTTTCGATCACATAATCCGTCTGCTGCTCGCCTTCGGCCATCGGGCAGTTGAATGCGGGATGCAGGCCGAAATTAAACGGCATCGTCCTGTCATTTTCATTTGTGATGCTGTAATGGATGCTCAGTGTTTTTCCGCTCAGCGTATATTCGATGCGCAGGGTAAACCTGAACGGATACTGTGCCAGTGTTTCTTCGCTGTCCTTCAGTTCCATGACGATCTTGTTTTCACTGTGCTCTACGCATGTAAAATCACTGTTTCTTGTAAAACCGTGGTTGCCCATCTGATAGAGCTTGCCGTCGATCCATATTTCCTTGTTCCAGGTCGATCCGACCATAGGGAACAGTGTCGGGTTTCTGCCGGACCAGAATGCCGGATTCCCCTGCCACATGTGTTCAATTCCTGTTTCTTTGTCAATAAAACTTGTGATCTCCGATGCATGTTCGCTGACTGCAGCATACGCGAGATCGTTTTCCATACTGAAAACTGCCATATATTATGCCTCCTGGGTTATTCTTTAATTATTATAACATTCTTAATCATCGGACTTCATTGAGTTATTTGCCAATGTGCTATAATATTGTGCAGGCATAACCTGCATTTTTGATTATGGCGAAAAAACAGCAGAAACACAAAAACACGCAGTTCAGAAGTTTTATGAGGAAGACCTTCATCGTTCTTCTGACACTCGGCGTCACATTGGCAGCGGCCGGATATCTGGCCCTTTTGATGGTGTTTAAAGGTCCTTCGCCGACATTCAGCACACTGATCGTCGGAACCTTCATGGAAACGAGGCGCGGCGACAAGGTCGTACACTGGTTCTACTCCGACAGTGAGCTGGACGCGATCCTGAACCAGAACGGTGTTGAGAATTCAACTTCCGTCACCGTTGACAATGATTACGACTTCAATATCCCGGAAGAAGAAAAGAACGATCTCAAGATCATCGACGTATCCGGGTCGACATTCAACGGCAAGCTGATGATCGTACGCGATCCTTCCAGGATCCATCTCGGCGTCAATGTGCTGATGGAGAATTATAAGAACAACGGCTTCCTGGTACAGGATTATGTCACAGCTGCAGGCGCGCTCGGCGGGATCAATGCCGGAGGCTTCGATGATCCCAACGGCATGGGCAACGGTTCCATCCCCCAGGGCGTCGTCATCAAGGACGGCGAGCTGGTAGCCGGCAGACTGACCGACTGGGGAACGATCATAGGCTTCAATGAAAAAGACCACCTGATCGTCGGCAACATGACAGGCTCACAGGCACTGGAATGGGGACTGACAGACGCGGTCACATTCGGACCTGTCCTGATCGTGGACGGCGAGGCAGTATCGATCACCGGTACAGGCGGCGGCCTGAACCCCAGAACTGTCATCGGACAGGCATATGACGGATCAGTCCTGCTGCTGGTCATCGACGGCAGACAGACGACCAGTCTGGGTGCCTCCTATGAAGACTGTGTCAAGATTATGCTGCAGTACGGAGCTATGAATGCAGCGAACCTCGACGGCGGTTCATCCTCCGTCATGGTATATGAAGACAGGATCGTGAATCATATCGTATCAATGCGCTCAGACAGGACGGTGCCCACAGCATGGCTCGTGAAGTAAGTACAGGAAAAGGATCAGCCAGGCAGAACGCCGTCAGGTTCTACAAGCATCTGACGACGGTCTGGTTCTCACTGGTCATTATATGCGGCGCCGCACTCGGTTACCTGTGGTTCTGGCTTGAGCGCTACGAGGAACACAGCATCAACGGTGCGATCAGTGCATATTTCAGACTGGTCGACAATGAAGAATGGGACGAGATATACAATCAGGACTGCCGCTATTATACGGAGCTGAATTCCCGAGACGCATATATCGAATACCTGAAGTCGATCTATACCGGCAGGAAAACATCCGACATGAAGTATTCCTTCACGGATACCGACGGTATTTCGGAATACTACAATATCCACTATGACAACTACGTCATGGCTGCGCTGGAACTGCGCAGGAACGATCCTTCGGATGTATGGCATGTCCGCACGATCGGTTCGACCACGCCGTTTGACTTCGATGTGCTGGATGATTCACTGGTATTTACGATCAACAGCTTACCGGTCGAAAGCTCATACTATCATGTCGAAGGACAGATCCCGGCTGCGTTTGCCGGATATGAGCTGGCTTACAGGATCCCGGAAGTCACGCGCTATCCGATCAGTTCCCTGGTCGGAAATCCGGATGTCAAGCCGGCGTCGGCTGATACGGCCGTCGTCAGGGACTACACCTCACAGAGCTATTACATCGGCAGGAAGCCCACTTCCGAACAGGGTGATGAGTTTGCCGAAAACATGTACGATACGGCTGTAGCGTACTGCAAATTCGTTACCAGGGACGGTACGAGATACGGCATCACATCCCGTCTGTATCCGGGAACGAGCTTCTATGATTTCGTCAGTACATTCGATAACTCCTGGGTCACAGATCACGACTCCATCCAGTTCGAAAATGTCAAAGTATTCGATCTGCTTCCCTTCGGGGATACCGCGTTCATCGGAACGATCTCATTCGACTACAAGCTGATCGCGGACGATGTCACAGGTACATACAGCCAGGCTTACCAGATGTTCTTCGTCAAGAACGGACAGAATTACTGGAAGCTGCTCAACATGGCGATCATCAGCGATTCCGTTGATGTAGACGTCACAGAATAAGTCAACAGCACAGGCACCGGAATGACCCGGTGCCTGTGTTTTTATATCGTCATGATCTGGAAGAGATAGAATTTCAGATAGGATGTTTCATCCATCGTCCATAATACCGGATGGTCCGCGTTCTGCTGGGAAACACTGACCTGCTTCAGGATGACGCCTGCTTTTGCGGCAGTCTCTTTCAGCATCTGTTCGAACAGTGCTGTTTCCATGTATCTGCTGCAGGAACATGTAGCGAGATATCCGTGGTTTTCCTTCAGGAGGTTCATCGCATCCAGGTTGATCTGCTGGTAGCCATGATATGCATGGTCCACCGTACGGCGTGACTTGGTGAATGCCGGCGGATCCAGGATGATCAGGTCAAATGATCCGGGCGTGCATGTTTTCAGGTAATCGAACACGTCTGCCTGTACGAATTCAACATTGGTCAGTCCGTTCAGTCTGGCATTTTCCCTTCCCTGCTGCAGCGCTGTTTCCGAAACATCGACTGCTGTGACATGGGCGGCGTTCCCATACGCGGCATTCAGTGCGAATCCTCCGGTATGGGTGAAGCAGTCCAGCACACGCTTTCCCCGTGCAGCACGCCTGATCAGCAGTCTGTTTGACTTCTGATCGAGGAAATAGCCTGTCTTCTGCCCGTTTTCAAAGTCTACGTTCAGCTTCAGTCCGTTCTCATTGATTACGGTCTTCGTCTCATGGCTGACGCCGTTCCAGAAGCCTTTATACAGGCTCAGGCCTTCTTTCTGCCTGATCTTCACATCATTGCGTTCATATACTGCATTGATGACCTGGTGATCCGCTGCCAGTTCTTCCAGCAGGATCCTGTACAGCATGTCCCTGCGCTGTTCCATGCCGTAGGAACTGATCTGCGTTACGATCACATCATTGTACCTGTCAGCCAGGAATCCGGGCAGAAGGTCTGCTTCCCCGAAGATCAGCCTGCAGTTATCGGGATTATCCGGTTCTGCTGTCCTGCGGAATTCATACGCTTCCCGGATGCGTTTCCTGAAGAGCGCTTCATCGACCGGCAGGGAACGGTCCCTGCTCAGGATACGCACCAGGATATGGCTGTTCAATGATACAAGACCGGTCCCGAGATATTCCCCTGCTTCTGTCAGGATCTCAACCGGTTCCCCGTTTTCAATATCCTCATCCATCCGTACAAGGTTGCTTGCATACATCCACGCCTGTCCTCTGCGCTGGTATTCAGCACCCTGATTGGAGATCACCACATGCTTCATAAGTCCTCCCCAAAGAAAACCCGGGATCAGTTGTTCCCGGTTTCTTCTGTTTCTTCTTCCTGTTCAACAACACGTATGACGCCATAGCCCCAGAACGTCCCGTCATTTGTAAAGACTTCCTCACAGGCGCCTGTATCAGCTGCCGCATTGATGCAGATCTGATGCCATTCCTCGCCTTCATAAAGCAGGTCATACTGGCTGATCGTATCATCCAGTACCGCTTTGCACGGCATGCCCGGATCAAGGATATCCGGAACAGAGCAGCCCTTTTCCTCAGGCTCGGGCGTTGTCTCAGGTACCGCTGTCGGTTCTGCCGTAGGCATATAGGATTCTACGACATGGATCGTAACGGTCACCTGTGTTTCATTGCCGGACGTATCGCTGCAGGAAATGACCAGCGAATAGTCTCCCGGCTTGTTGTAATTGATATACCCGATCACAGATACAGGCATCAGACCGTCGACATCGTCATATCCCGTGACATTGGAAAAATCAACGGGATGTCCGACCGGTGTCGTATATTCAAACACACTGATGTTGATATACGGACCGAAATGGTCATCGCTGTTTGTTATGGTCGTTATTTCTTCTCCTGCCAGGCTGCATCCGCTCAGCAGAGACAGTGCCAGCAGCGATATCAATAGTTTTTTCATACGGATTCATTATAACGAAATCATCGCAGGAAAGAAAGCCTCGCGGGCGTTCCTCCCTGCAATGATGTTTTGATCATGAACGTGATGCTGCTCTTCTGGAAAGGATATTCCTGATCCTGACAAACAGTCTGCGGAATGAACGGTATGCGCACGCATAGATGGTCGTCGTAATGCATACAACGATGACACCCATGACGAGGATGCTGATGAGCAGATGCAGTGTTGATGAGGTGATATACGGCATGAACCTGTTCCATACCATGTAGCCTGTTCCGCCAAGGGCAAGCGCGATGCCGAGCCTGGAAGCTACCATCGCATAGTAGCGCCAGCTCGGAAGCCTGAATACGTTGTCATATACCAGTCTCGGATTGTACAGGAAGTCTACCGTCCAGCTGGTGATCAGTGTCGCAAGGATCACGCCCAGCAGGCCGAACTTCTGTATCAGGAGCACTGACAGCACGACCTTGGAGACTGCGAGCAGGTAAGCGTTGTTTTTGGCGTTGACGTACAGTCCGTTCGCATCACGCGCAATGATTACCGGCTGACGCATCGTCATATAGAAAATATTCAGCGAGAATGCCAGACAGATCGGTACGGATACCTCATACTCAGGCTTGTTCAGCCAGATATGGATAAACTGCGGCATGGCGATAAAGATACATACCGCGACGATCGTCGAGACATATGTCGCGAAGTTGAAGAATTCCGTAAAGACTTCATATTTATCGGCACGTTCATCATTGAACAGGTTTCCGAAGCTGTTCATCGGTGACTGCACCATCGTCTGGGTGATCTTGGAAATATTGTCCGTCAGATAGCTGTAGCTGCCGAATACGGAGGTCATCGCATAGCCCATGAAAGCTGTGATGACGATGTTGTCGGTCTGTGTTGTCGCAAGCTCGGACAGTCTCTGGACGATCGCGTATTTTGCGCGCTTCCCGAAGCTCGGATCAGCCTCTGCCTTGTCTGCATCCTTCAGCCAGGGATATGCCTTCATGGCGATCCTTCTGGCCGTCGTATTGGCGATCAGGATATTGCCGCCTTCAATGAGAAGGATCCAGTAGAACGGAAGCTTCATGCGGATCACAGCTACCATCAGGATCATTCGCAGGATCGAGAATGTCTGGATCCAGATACTGATGCGGTACTCCTTCTGATCGGCCATGATCACGAAGTTGGGACCCATCAGGAAATAAGAGATCCCGTACGGTGCCATCAGCACCACGAACATTCCGACTGTTTTCCAGTAGTCCAGCGGGGATTCCGCAAAGAACGGGAATACGAACGAGATGATGATACCTGCCGCCAGCACTGCCATTCCGGTCTTCCGGAATATGTTGACAGCTCCGCGGTAGATCTTCAGCACTTCATTCCTGTCATTTTCTGCCAGAGGCTTGAACAGCAGCTGGCGGAACGCCAGGGAATAAGCCATTTCACAGATATTCAGGAAGGTAATCACCTGTGCCATCGTCAGCTGCAGACCGTTCAGACCGCTTCCGTAGAAGTCGATGAAAAGACGGACCTTGATCACCCCTACAAGGGGCAGAATGACCGCCGCGATCGTGCTGACTATGAAGTTGTAAAATGAATACCGTGTACGCGTAAGTGCGCTCCTTTCAACGGATCACCCTGTTGAACAGCCATGCCGTGGCAGGACTGTAGCACTGCAGGAAGATCCTGTTCTTCAGATTCAGATTGGAAATATATCTGTTGTGTTTCCAGCCGGGATAGTTTTCCTTCATCACCTGCCGGGTCATTTCATAAAGTTCTTTTGTATACGGGGAACGGATGAACCGGAACATCCCGTAGAGGCGTAGATGTTCGATATGGAGGTACTCCAGTTCGTCTTTATACAGACCGCTGAGACCTGCCTTTGCGAAGTTGTTCCTGACCAGTTCCATGATCCCGAAGATCTCTTTTACCCTGGGACTGGAATTGCTGGACATGATACTGCCTTCGCGCTGTCTGTAGTGGATCAGGCACTCCTCCAGATAACCGATCTTCTCTGCCTTTGCAAAGATCATCGTCGTGACCGGAATGTCCTCATACCACGTATTGAGCGGGTATCTCAGCCCTTCCTCTAGGAACCATGATGCCCTGTAGATCTTGTTCCAGGCAAACATCGGCGACAGCATAGCCCGTTTCTGTACGGTATCTGCCTGCCAGTCTGTCAGGCCTTTCATGACAAACCGTTTTGCGGGATCGGTGTACCAGTATTCAATGTCCGTGACTGCAACGTCACAGCCTTCATCCATCAGCTTTATAAGCTTTTCGTACAATGACGGGTCCACGAAATCATCGCTGTCCAGGAAGGCGATATACTCACCCCTGACATACTGCAGGCCGTAGTTCCTGGCATCCGACAGGCCGCCGTTTTTCTTGTGGACCAGCCGGAAATGTTCCGGGTCCGCCTCAGCATAAGCTGAAGCGATCTCTGCCGTTTCATCCGTTGCCCCGTCATCCACCATAATGACTTCCATGTCACGCAGTGTCTGGGCACGCAGGGAATCCAGGCATTCACCCACATAATCCTTCACATTGTACATCGGTACGATCACCGACAGTTTTACTCTGTTCATCATATGCACCTCATTATAGCATGAACTGCATCATGTATTTTAACGCTCGCTGAACTCCTTCATCAGCTTCTTTTTGATCTGTACGAAGCCCATATGCATCGTTGCGGAGCCCATCATCATCTCGTCCCTGACCTTTTCGATCGCTCCGTTCTTGGAGTATTTCCTGTATAAAGGCGCGATCTGTCTGCCATGCGGCACGAGCAGCTTCAGGAATGTTTCCAGATAGTCCAGCGTCTGCTCATACTGGTCCGCGTCACAGTTCATCCTTCTTGTCTGATACAGCATGAACTTGAAGCTTTCGAACATACGGTACCAGTACATATCAGGCACGTTCTTCAGACGTTCCGCCTGTACGACGATGGACTTGAAGACCAGGATCTGGCCGTTCATTGCCTTGAAGGAAACATCCGTCATCGTATTGCCTGTCCGGTTGACAAGGTAGTTCGCCAGCGCTTCATCGGTATAGATCACCTTCTCACTGTTCAGAAGACTGATGTAGAACAGCAGGTTGTCCGTATACCCGACCTTCTCAGGGAAGCTGATCCCTTCCGCAAGAGAGCGTCTGTACAGCTTGGCATGCGGGCTCGGATCGATAAAGAACAGATCATTGAAGTCCTCGGAATCACGGTTATATACCGTATTCTTCTTCAGCGTAGCAAAGCCCGTGTTATAGGAAGGATCGTATTCCGTAGAAGGATCATTCTCATGGAAGATCGTCTTGGCACCGACTGTAATATCGGCACCGGATACCCTGGCCATATTCAGCAGTGTCTCCACAGCGTTCGGCTCCAGCGTATCATCCGGATCACAGATCATGAAATACGGTGTTGTACATGTTTTGATCGCAAGCTCAAGGACCGAACCGTATCCGCCGTTCTCCTTATGGATTCCGGTGATCAGTCCGGGATTGGACGCTGTGTATTCATCAATGATCCTGCCGCATCCATCGGGCGATCCGTCATCAACTGCCATGACGGTAAACTCATCCGAAGTCTGTGCCTTCAGTGATTCAAAGCAGGTACGAAGATACTTTTCAACATTGTAGATCGGTACGATCACAGTAACCTGTTTCATATTACACCTCTTTCGCTAGCTTCCTTCTCCTGTAAGCCAGGTACAGTCTGAGAATCCTCTCATTCGCGTAGATCCAGTCATTCTTTTCACGCAGTATCGGATATCTGCATTTCGGGAATTCCGGCCAGTTGTTTTTGATATACCAGAAACATACCTGGACGAACTTTTCCGTCATCTTCTTATCGTTGACGTTCCTTGTCTTTTTCAGGCATTCCAGGATATTCCTGGCACCCAGACATTTCAGTTCTTCATAGTATGTTTCATAGATCCCGAGATTTTTATAATCATCCAATGTCAGTTTCACCATGTCAAGTACATGATAGACCGAGAAATTGAACTGATGTGTGATGTTGCCCGGTCTGTCCTGCAGGTAATCATAGAGCGGTTCATTGATGAATGCCACTTTATCACTTCTTGCAAGCAGCCTGTATGTCGTTCCGAGGTCCTCGTAATAGCACCCCCACGGATAGATGATGTCATTGTCCCTGAACAGCGACAGCCTGTACATCTTGTTCCATGCGGCGTTCTGGATACTGACGATCAGTTCCGGGTTCGTCCTGATGGAATAGATCCCGTTCTCATCGTATGTGTTGGCAATGACTTCCTTTTTGCCGGTCGCAAGGAAATACTGGTAGATGTCAAAGATGACCATATCCGCACCGGTCTCCTCGAGTTTGCGCCAGCATTTCTCCAGCAGCTGCGGTTCAACAAAGTCATCGCTGTCGATGAACTGGATATACTTCCCGGAGGCGATCGCCATGCCCGCGTTGCGCGCATCGGACAGGCCTCCGTTGGGTTTATCGATCACGGTGATCCGGACATCCTTCTGCTCGTATTCACGCAGGATCGACAGCGAATCATCCCTGGACCCGTCATTGACCAGGATCAGTTCATAATCAGTAAAAGTCTGAGCGAGAATCGATTCGATATTCTTTCTCAGATAATCCCTGACATTGTATACAGGTACGACCACACTGATCTCAGGCATTGGCATTTCCTCTTTTCAGCACCTTTGATATGACTTTCATAGCAAGCTCTTCCCTGCTGATGAGAATGATCCCGGCATAGACGATGACACCGATCATGACCTGGACCAGTGTTCCCAGAACATTCTTGGGCAGGTACATACCCGCTCCCATGACGCACGCAAACATGATCAGCGCGCCGCCTGCATAGATCAGATAGGAACGGTTTCTGAACCCGAGATGTACCTTTTTGCGGATCAGGTACAGCTGGATGGAGGTAACGGAACACTCTGCGATCAGGCTTCCGACGACTGCGCCATAGGCACCGTATCTCGGTATCAGCATAATATTGACCGCAAAGTTGATCAATGAACCCGCGATCACGGATGTACTGTACTGCTGGTACATACCGGTCGGGACCATATACTGGATACCTGTGACATTCGACATCGAGATAAAGATGATGATCGGGCATCCCATCATGATCAGGTTGGCAATGATCGGATACCACTTCGGAATGTACCAGCTGATGAAATTCGGGGCGATCGCCATCATCCCGAAACACATGGGGAAAGCCAGCAGACAGGCGATCTTCATCGTAGTTGAAACAAGGGCCTGGGCTTTCTGTTCACCCTGTTCGTCCTTGTAGAATACATTGGTGACCCTCGGCAGCATGACTGCTCCGATGCTGGTGATGAAATAGAGGAACATCTGCACGATATTCATGCTGGTCTGATAATATGTAACGTGCTCTTCCGAATACAGGTAGCCGAGCATAGTACGATCGAGCATCGTGTAGACGGAAATCGCGATCGTCGGTACGAAAAGCTGGAAGGTAGCCCGGAAATGATGATCATAGGCTTCCTTCAAGGAAATTTTTTCAAAGTTAATGTACTGCCTCAGCTGGACAAACATGATTACTTGACCGAGCAGCTCCGCCCCGATATTGATCAGGATGTACTTCCACAGATCAGCCGGTGTTTTGACAAGCGTGAAGATCAGGCCGACACCGACGCATTTCACGATGATATTGCGGATACTGGCTTTTTTGAAATCCTCGACGCCGTAAAAGAACCATGTGATGTCGAGCATGGATGCCAGCATGGTCAGACCGGTCAGACGATAGAAGAGAATATTCTCATGTACCGTCAGCTGGATGTACAGGAAATAAGCAGCCATCGCAATGATCATATTGCAGATCTGCATGGAGAATATTTCAAAAAAAGTCCGGTTCAGTTCTTCTTTATCATCCCTGACTTTGGCGATCTGCCGGTTGCCGTACGTATTGACGCCGAGAATACCGAACAGGATAAACCAGTTCATGATCGACCCGGCAAAGCCATAAATGCCGAGCGGGATCGCCCCGATATGTTCCGCCGTATACGGAACAAGGATCAGGGGAAGCGCAATCTTCACCAGCTGGTACAGAATGTTATATAAGTAATTTCGGATTAATTTTCTGTCCATAAACGTATGTATTATAGCATGTTATGAAAACTCATGAACCTGTTCAGTTCATGAGTCCCAATTCTTAATTTCTGTCTTTATACATTTCCGCGTAGTAGTTCTGGTATTCACCTTTGATGATGTGCTCCCACCATTCACGGTTTTCCAGGTACCATTCGATCGTTTTCTGGATACCGGTATCGAATGTATATTCCGGCTTCCATCCCAGTTCTGTCTCGATCTTTGTCGGGTCCATCGCATAGCGCAGGTCATGTCCGGGTCTGTCCTTTACAAAATGGATCAGGGATTCCGGTTTGCCCAGAGCCTTGAGGATCGTCTTGACGACTTCCAGATTCGTCTTTTCATTATGGCCGCCGATATTGTAGACTTCACCGCTTCTGCCGTTCCTGACGATCAGGTCGATCGCTGTGCAGTGGTCGGTAACATACAGCCAGTCACGGACGTTGGCGCCATCACCGTATACAGGCAGTGATTCATCTGCCAGTGCTCTGGAGATCATAAGCGGGATCAGCTTCTCGGGGAAATGATACGGGCCGTAGTTGTTGGAGCAGCGGCTGATCGTAACATCCAGTCCGTATGTCCTGTGATACGCAAGCACCAGCAGATCGGCTGCTGCTTTGGAAGCGGAATACGGTGAAGATGTATGGATCGGTGTTTCCTCCGTGAACAGCAGATCAGGTCTGTCCAGCGGCAGGTCTCCGTATACTTCATCGGTGGATACCTGGTGATAACGCTTCACGCCGTATTTCCTGCAGGCGTCCATCAATGTCTGGACACCGAGGATATTCGTTGTCAGGAAGATGCCCGGATCTTCTACCGAACGGTCAACATGCGTTTCCGCCGCAAAGTTGATCACATAGTCGAACTGCTCTTCGGCAAACAGCTTGTCGACCAGTTCCCTGTCACAGATATTGCCCTTCACGAATTTGAAATTCGGTTCATTCATGATCGATGCAAGTGTTTCCAGGTTGCCTGCATAAGTCAGTGCATCCAGGATGACATATGTATCCTCAGGATGCGCCTTGGTCATAGTCAGTGCATAGTTTCCGCCGATGAATCCGGCTCCTCCCGTTACCAGTATTTTCATTGTTCTAGCTCCTTCTGTATTCTTTCTGTTTCCAGTCTGACACCTTCCGTAAACGATACGCAGGGTTCAAATCCGGTCAGTTTCTTCAGTTTGTCTGTATTCAGTACCGTGGCATCCACGATCGGCATGCGGGCTGTCTGATATTCCATACGGATCCTCTTTCCCGTGCAGCGTTCTGTCTCCCCGATCACCTGTTTGAGGCTCGTTCCGGTACCCGAGCCGATATTGACGGTCTCGTTGGAAACGTCATTTCTGATCAGGAGCCGGAAGGCTTCTGCCACATCCGTGATGTAAATATAATCCCTGACGCTGGAACCATCCACCCACATCTGGAACACTTCACCGAGCATCGCTTTGCGGATCAGGATCGGGATCACACCCTGGCTCTTGTTCGGATCCTGATAGCCTCCGAACGGGTTGGCCAGACGTACGATCAGATGATCGATCCCGGACGCACGGATTTTCTCTTCCGTATATGCCTTGGATTTCGCATACAGCGATACCGGGCGGATCTCATCGGTCTCACGGAACCGTTCCTTACCGCTCCCATAGACCGTACCGCCGCTGGAAATGTATACGAACCGCTTTGCGCCGCCTTCTTTCAGCACATTGAGCAGATCCTCATATTTCTTCAGCAGGTCCTTCAAAAGCGCCTCTTCGTCATCACTGACAGCATTGTTTGCAACAAGGCCGGTACTGTCGACCACCACGGCGTCTTTGACATCGACCTTTTTCAGTTCTTCCGGATCGAATACATTGACCTCCGTGAATCCGTCTGTGATAGCCGTATATGGACTGGGAATACTCAGGACACTGACATCAAACTCATCTGAAAGCAGCCTGCTCAGATTATGCCCGAGATATCCGCACCCAAGAAAGATTACTTTCATGCTTATTTCCCTTTCTTGTTGTATGTTGTTTTGACATTGCCTTTGACAATGTTTCTGAGATGATCCCCGTAAGGGCTCTTCCCATATGCCTCCGCAGCCTTCAGGATCTGTTCTTCATTGATCCACTGGTTATAGAAGGCGATCTCCTCCGGTACGGAGATCCTGATCCCCTGGACGTCCTCAACGAGCTTCACGTAATCGGAAGCCTCTGCCAGAGATTCGATCGTTCCTGTATCCAGCCATGCAAAGCCCCTGCCGAATACCTGGATATCCAGTTCACCGTTTTCCAGATAGATCTTGTTCAGATCGGTGATCTCGTATTCACCGCGCTTGGAAGGCTTCAGCTGTTTCGCATATTCAACGACCCTGTTGTCATAGAAATACAGTCCCACCACAGCATAGTTGGATTTCGGATGTTCCGGCTTTTCCTCCAGTGAGATGACCTGTCCGTTTTCGTCGAATTCAGCGACTCCGAACCGTTCCGGATCATTGACATATTTTCCGAAGATCACGGCGCGTTTG
>JAFOMZ010000104.1 GCA_017421125.1 Solobacterium sp. | reverse complement strand
CTTGATGCGGGCACCTTCCGCATCTGCCGCTTTCAGTTTCTCTTCCAGATCTTCCATGTCATTGTTCTTATAACGGTATCTCTTTGCCTTGCACAGGCGGACACCGTCAATGATCGAGGCATGGTTCAGTTCATCACTGATCACAGCATCTTCCGCTGTCAGAAGTGTTTCAAACAATCCGCCGTTTGCGTCGAAGCAGGAAGAATACAGAATCGTATCATCCGTTCCGAGGAACTCCGAGATCTTTTTTTCCAGACGTTTATGGATGTCCTGTGTACCGCAGATGAAACGGACAGACGCAACACCATACCCGCGCTCATCATATGTTCTTTTGGCAGCTTCTATCAGCCTGGGGCTGTCGCCAAGACCCAGATAATTGTTGGCGCACATGCACAGCAGTTCTCTTCCGTCTTCCAGTTTTACATGAGCCCCCTGCGCGGATACGATCGGCAGTTCTCCCTTAAAAAGGCCTGCCTCTCTGATCGAATTCACATCATCAGCGTACTTCTTCAGTATTTCCTGCTTATTCATTTTCTTTCTCCTCATCATTAATATGTGTCCAATCAAGGATGACCTTGCCGGACTGACCGGAGATCATCGCTTCGAAGCCTTTTTCATAATCCCGTGCATCAAAGTGGTGAGTGATGATCGGGGCGATATCGAGTCCTGCCTGCAGCATCGTCGTCATCTTGTACCATGTATCCCATACCTTGCGGCCATAGATGCCTTTCAGGTTGATGCCGTTGAAGATCACTGTTTCCAGGTCAACGACCGCATTATTCTCCTGCAGACCAAGCAGGGCGATGTTTCCGCCATGCTTCATCAGATGGATCATGTCATTGAGCGCAGTCTGGGAACCGGACATCTCAAGACCGACATCGAATCCTTCCTGCATGCCGATCGCCTTCATAACATCTTCCAGTTTTTCCGTATTCAGGTCAACGACTGTCGTAGCGCCAAGTTTTTTCGCCATATCCAGGCGATAACGGTTGAAATCCGTCACAACGACATGTCTTGCGCCGGCAAAGCGTACGATCGCAGCTGCCATACAGCCGATCGGTCCGGCACCGGTGATCAGTACATCTTCACCAAGAACATCAAATGACAATGCTGTATGAGTTGCGTTGCCGAACGGATCAAAGATCGCGTACATTTCCTCGGGAATATCCGGACTGCAGGGCCATACATTGACCCACGGAATGACCAGGTATTCTGCGAACGCTCCGTTGCGGTTGACACCGACACCCTTCGCATTACGGCAGTTCTCCTTATGTCCTTCCAGACAGTTGCGGCATTTTCCACATGTAATATGTCCTTCACCGGATACCAGGTCACCGACCTTGAACCCTCTGACGCCTGCTCCGACTTCAACGATCTCACCGACATATTCATGTCCGATCGTCATGCCTGTTTTGATCGTATTCTGTGCCCAGCGGTTCCACTGGTAGATATGGACATCGGTCCCGCAGATCGCAGTACTGTGGATCTTGATCTTCACATCATTCGTCCCGACTTCCGGGATAGGGACTCTTCTCATCCAGAGGCCGACGTCTCTCTTCTCCTTGATCAGAGCCCACATTTTTCCATCCTGCTGTGTCATGATAAAAAACTCCTCCGATATTGATTATGTTTAGGGTGGTTCTTCACTATGTTTATTATATCCCG
>JAFOMZ010000103.1 GCA_017421125.1 Solobacterium sp. | reverse complement strand
CTCAACAGGGATATTACAGCCGCACAGGATGAAAGCGCACTGGTCGTACCTGAAGGAAAGGAAGTTATACTTCGTCTGAACGGACATACGCTTAACCGTGGATTAAGTGAAGCAAAAGAAAACGGAAACATTATCACAAACAACGGTACGCTGACGATCGAAGGCAATGGTACGCTTACCGGGGCATTTAACACCGGAAGCGGAGGTGCAATTACCAATAACAGAACACTTACGATCAAAGGCGGTACGTTCACAGGGAATACTGCAAAAGAAGCAGGAGCGGTATACAACAACGAAAACAAAAAACTGATCGTTGAAGGCGGTGAATTTATCGGCAATACTGTTACTACATTCGGCGGAGGTGCATTCGTCAACTACGGTACGATGACATTTACCGGAGGTACGGTCAGTAATAATACTGTACCAGGCAACGGCGGCGGAATCTGGACCAGGGGAACTCTGACTGTTACCGGAGGAACGATCACGGGAAATACCGCTGGCGGTGTAGGCGGAGGTATTAATCTCAACGGCGGTACACTGCGTATGGAGGGAAATCCGGCAGTTATCGGCAACTATGCCGCCGGCAGTCCCAGTGACGTCTATATGGCCGGTACGAGGAAGATCGATATTACCGGTCCGCTGGACGAAGATGCACGTATCGGTATCCTGCATGCAAGTATGCCTTCATTTGACAATATTATCGTGATCACCAACGGACTCGAAGGAAATGGTACAGAGGCGAATTTTGTAAGTGACAATGACTCTCTCGTACTCGCCCGGAATTTCCAGGGTGAGGCTGTACTCCTGCCGTTTGCATCAATTACGCTGGATCAGGATTATCTGGCACTTGGAACAGAAGAAACAGGAATCATCGATGTCACACTGGAGCCGGATGGATGTGCAGGAAAACTGGTCTGGAAAGCACTGGATGAAGATAACAATGACACAGATCTGATCAGTATCGATGCAAACGGAACGGTCACCGCGGGACCTGTGCATGGTACTGCATGGGCAGTAGCGCAGGTCGTGCTGCAGGACGGTGATGTACTCGCAGAAGCACGGTGCCGTGTTGATGTGATACAGAACGAAAGGGAAGAGGAGCACTTTGCCGAAGGGACATTCAGCGGTATACGCCTGCTGCAGACCAAGGCAGTCGTTGAACTGTACAAGACCAGTTATACACGGATCCGGATCCTGCCTGAATTTCCGCAGAACAACGTGATAATGAGCTTATCAGCATCAGGCATGGAAAATACCGGCGCGGCTGTGGAGCAGGCAAGCTTTGCGGATCAGGACACGAAAGATCGTTTCCATCTGCGTGTTGTGGATGACAGAACATTGGAGATCATTCCTACGGAAGATGCCGTAAACGGAAACCTGACTGCAGGAAAGGCCTACAGTTCCGCGATCCGCTTACTGATCGACGGGCAGTGGGTAGAAACGCAGAATCAGCTGACGCTCACTGTGAAGAAGAGCCTGCCTAAGATCAAGGCAAAGGCAATCACCATGAACAGTTATGAATCCGGTGCAGACGTACAGCAGATCGTCTTCACCGGTGGAACGATCGTGCCGGGAAGCGCGTTTCTTGATATGACGAAGCCTTTTCCTGACTGGCTGTCTTACAATGGATCAACAGCGGCTGTGACCTATACCGGTCCGGCTGGAGCGGCGCAGAAAAAGACAAATCTGTATCTGAAAGTACAGCTGGAAGGCTGGGCTGTGGAACAGAGTGCAGCGGTTTCTGTAAGCGCGAAGAGTACGGCGCCTTCGATCACATTCAGGACAAAGACACTTACATTGAATCCTGGTACAAAGGACAAGGCTGCGACAGCGTACACGATCAAGCCTACGCTGTATTCCGATGCGGAAGTCACATTCAGCCGGATCACGGAGAACAAGGAGACGTATGAAAACAATACGGTACTGAACGTAAGCGCAGCTGATGGGGAAGTCAGTGTGACAGCTCCGGTATCTGACGGCAAAGCGCATACCTATACCGTATATCTCTCCGTACATGGGAAGGAGTCTTCATTCAAGGTCAAGACACTGGCAGACAGTAAATTCCCGGTGTTAAAGCTTACTGCAAAGGGTGCCATAGACATGGCAATCAAAAAGAGTCCTGTAACGATCACGGCGAAGATGACAAATATGCACGCGGAACAGGCAGAATACAGTTTGCTGAGGATCGTGAAGAAAGATGATCCGGCAGGAAAGAATGTACAGTACTTGTTCAATGTCAGCTCACGGGAGAATGTATACACGATCACAGCAAAGAGCAATGCAGAAACCGGAGTGTTTACAGCCACGATACAAGCAGACTGCGGCAATGATGTCAAACTGGAGAAGTCGGTTGACTTCACGGTAAAATGGTCCGCTGAGGCTCCGAAGGTCACTGTGAGCCTCAAGGCATCCGGTAAGATCGATGTATTGCGTCCGCGCACCAGTGTGACCCTGAAACCGGTCATCAAAAACTGTTATGATTACACCCTGTCTCCCGGGGATATCACCGTGACAAAGACCTATGACGGTAAGACAAAGAAAAAAGTCAATGAAGATGTGACAAATCATTTCCGGATAACCGTAGCTGACGGGAACTACGTGATCCATCAGATGAACCCGAAGGAAGCGTCACACACCGACAAGTATACGGTCAAGGCAGCCGTGGCGGGTGTAAGCTCCAAGGCAATTGCACTGAAGGTAGTACAGGGCAAGGCATCCGTGAAGCTGAGCACGAAGGAGATCACTCTGCTGAAGACAGACTGCTACAGCAGAGCTGGGGCAGATGTTGTGCTGACAGATCAGGAACTGGCCGGTATTGCATACATTGAAGTCGTTCTGCCGAAAGATAAGACAGGACGGGAATACTACTCACTTGCGGATGTGAACTACTTTGTGCAGGGATATCAGCAAAACGGATCGTTTGTGATCGGCTACAACGGGAATCTGCTGCCTAAGGATATCGCAAAGCTTAAGACGAAGACTCTGAAAGTTAAGGTCTACCTGTTAGGCAATACGACCGATAAACCAAACGCGACATTGAGTCTGAAAGTAACACATAAGTAGAAACATGGAAAAACTGACGTCACACCCTTCCGGGAGGCGTCAGTTTTACTCTTCATGAGTTCTCATCTGCCTGATCATCCTGATGTATTCTGCCGCACGGTTTTCTGTTCAGATCAAGGACGTTTCCATCAGGGCTGCCGGCCGCCCGAATTGTCACGGGTCACCATCAATTACGTTTTTCATTTTGAAACAGATTGAGCACATTCACAAAAACAGGTATTCTGAAGATGTAATAAAGTTCAGCATAACATAATGATAAGAACAGCCTGCATGTGAGGCAGGTGATCTCAACAGGAGGAGTTTATGATCGTTGGTGCAGTTATGGTACCGCATCCGCCCCTGGCGGTCCATGAAGTGGGCAAAGGGGAAGAATTCAAGATCCAGAACACGCTGGACAGTTATCACAGTGCCATGCAGTTTATTGCGGACCTCAAACCTGAGACAGTCGTCATCATCAGTCCGCATGCGATCATGTACCGTGATTATTTCAATGTATCTTCGGGAAAGCACGCATATGGTGATTTCGGGAGATTCCGTGCCGGAGGTGTTGCCTTTGATGCGGAATACGATGAACTGTTTACAAGAACACTGACCGCACTGTGTGAGAAAGAGGATTTCCCTGCAGGAACGCAGTATGACCGTGAGAAAATGCTGGATCACGGTGTTATGGTTCCGCTTTATTTCCTGAACCAGCACTATTCCGGATACAAGGTCGTCCGTATCGGGCTCAGCGGCTTCCCGCTGTCCATGCACTATCAGCTCGGTATGTACATCAGGCAGGTATCGGAAGCACTGGACAGACGGACAGTCATCATCGGCAGCGGCGACCTGTCGCACTGCCAGAAAGAAGACGGTCCGTACGGCTACAGACCGGAAGGCCCGCAGTATGACATGAAGATCATGAGTACGATGGGACACGCAAGGTTCGGAGAACTGCTGGAGTACGATCCTGTGCTGCTGGAACGTTCCCAGGAGTGCGGACACCGCTCATTTGTCATGATGGCTGGAGCGCTGGACGGGACTGCGGTCATACCGCATCCGTACAGCCATGAGGCGACGTTCGGTGTGGGCTACGGCATCGTGACATATGAACTATCCGGGGCAGATGACGCACGTCATTTCCTGGATACATACATGAAGAAAGAAGAAGAGCGCATCATGCAGAAGACAGCAGGGCAGGACCCTTATGTCAGCCTGGCAAGAAAGCAGGTCACGGAATGGGTGACAAAACGGAACAGGATCGATGTACCGGAAGGACTTCCCGCAGAAATGCTGGAACGGAAGGCAGGCGTCTTTGTCAGCATCCATGAGCACGGTGATCTGCGCGGATGCATCGGCACGATCGCCCCGACCAGGGACAATGTCGCCAAAGAGATCATATACAATGCGATCTCTGCCTGCGCCAAGGATCCCCGCTTTACCCCGATCAGGGAAGATGAACTGCCGTATCTGGATATCTCGGTCGATGTGCTGGGAGACACGGAACCGGTACTTGACCGTTCCCAGCTGGATGTGAAGCGCTATGGCGTGATCTGTTCAAAAGGATATAAGAGGGGACTGCTGCTGCCGAACCTGGAAGGCGTAGATACGGTGGAGGACCAGATCGCCATTGCCTGCCGCAAGGGAGGCATTGACCCGGATGATGAAGAACTGATGCTGGAGCGTTTCGAGGTCGTCAGACATGTCTGAGATCATCTGTGACGTGTGCATGCACCACTGTCACCTGCAGGAAGGAAAGACAGGGATGTGCCGGGCAAGAAGAAATGTGAACGGCGTGAATGTCTGTGACAACTACGGCAGGCTCACATCACTTGCCATGGACCCGATCGAAAAGAAACCGCTGTATCATTTCTATCCCGGTTCATGGATCCTGTCTGCCGGTTCCTATGGCTGCAACCTTTCCTGTCCGTTCTGCCAGAACGCATCGATCTCCATGACGGATGAGCGGACTGCGTACTACAGGGAGGTCTCACCGGAACAGCTGGCAGAGCTGATCCTGAAACAGGAAGACAACCTCGGCATTGCCTTTACCTACAATGAACCGATGATCTCCTATGAGTACATCATCGATACCGCGCGCCTCATCAGGCCGTATGATAAAAAGACCGTCCTGGTGACGAACGGCTGTATCTCTCCCCATATACTGGATGAACTGCTGGAAGTTACTGACGCGATGAACATCGACATGAAGGGA
This sequence comes from Solobacterium sp., assembly GCA_017421125.1. Lineage (GTDB taxonomy): Bacteria > Bacillota_I > Bacilli_A > Erysipelotrichales > Erysipelotrichaceae > Bulleidia. Next base: position 2,757 of record JAFOMZ010000103.1, on the reverse strand, counting down.
GACAGGCAGTTCTACCGGGAACTGAACGGCGACTATGATACGGTACGCAGAACGATCGAAACATCCTGTAAGAAATGCCATGTGGAGGTGACGACCCTCGTCATACCGGGCAAAAACGATACGGACGCATTCATCGAAGAAGAAGCGAAATGGCTGGCTTCTCTGGATCCGGATATCGTCCTGCATCTTTCCAGGTACTTCCCGCGCTATAAATACAGGATCCCGGCAACTGAACGGAATGAGATCTACCGCCTGACTGAGCTTGCCAAAAAGCATCTGAAGCATGTATATCCGGGAAATGTGTAATGATTGATGCGTAAAAGGAGTTTTTGTTTATGATCAAAGAATTGGCAGAGAAACGCAGAAGCGTCAGGACATTCGACGGGAAGAGACCGGATCAGGCTGTGCTGGACGAGCTGATGGAACGTCTGAATACGGCGCAGATGCCGTTCCCTGTATCCATGGAGTTCAGACTGCTGGATCATATGAGCTCTCCCGTGATCTCGGGTACAGACCTGTATATTGCCGGCAAATGCAGATATACGGAACCGATGGCCGAAGTCATGTTCGGGTATGTTCTGGAAGAAGCGATCCTGTATATGACTGAGCAGGGACTTGGCAGTGTATGGATCGGCGGCACGATGGACCGCAAAGCGTTTGAGGCGAAGATGGACCTGCAGGAGGATGAGATCATGCCTGCAGTGACACCGGTCGGATATCCCGCAAAGAAGATGTCCCTCAAGGAAACACTGATGCGCAAGGGCGTCAAGGCAGACAGCAGGATGCCGTTCATGGAGCTGTTCTTCCGTGATTCATTCGGGTGTCCGCTCACAGAGACAGACGCAGGCCAGTACCTGATGTCGCTGCAGACAGTGCAGGCTGCGCCTTCCGCCGTCAACAAACAGCCCTGGAGAGTCGTGGTCAGGGACGGTGCGGTGCATTTCTATGAACGGCATGACAAGGGTTATGTGACGGAAAAGTCTGACATGCAGAAACTGGACCTCGGAATCGCCATGTGCCATTTCGACCTGGCGTGCAAAGAGGCAGGCATCAAGGGCAGCTGGGTGATCAGTGATCCCGGCATCAGGTGTCCGGAAAACACCGAGTATATCGCTACATTCATCACTGAATAACAGACAACAGGCAGCCGCGCTGCCTGTTTTCAGTCGTATTCTTCCGGATGATCCAGCATATGTTCGATGACCTGCAGCACGCCGCTGTCATCGCAATGCGGTGCAATACCCCAGGCGATATCCTTGAGCGGCCGGACAGCATTCTCCATGGCATAGCTGTATTTCACGGCAGGAAACATGGACCGGTCATTCATCTGGTCCCCAAAGCACATGCACTCCTCAGGCCTGATGTTCAGGATATTCTGCAGCTGACGGATGCCGGAGCCTTTGGAGATCTCCCTGGGCATGATGTCGATGCATTCATTGCCTGCGGTCACCGCGTTCAATTCACCGGGGATGTTCGAAACAAATTCATCCAGATAACGGATGATGTTGTCCGCCGGATCGATCAGTGAGCATTTCAATACAGGCTCCTGCACCGCATACAGATCATCGACAAGGATCATGTTCGTAAAGTAGTGCTCCAGCATTTCCTGCATATCCTGATGCGATCTCAGGATATAGGAATGTTCCACACATGACATCAGTATCACCAGCTTCTGATAAGGCTCTGCTGCATGCAGCAGCTGTGCGACATGTTCTGGCTTCATCGTGGAGTATGCAAGCGTCCTGTTGCCGTGTCCAAGGATCGCCCCGTTGTCACAGATGAAATACATGTCTTTACTGAAGGGGAGATAGGTGTTGTACATACAGGCAAACTGATTGCCTGAGGCAATGGCAAAATGAATGTCTTTTTCCAGCAGACGCTCAAACAGCCTGCCGAAGCGTTCCTTGTCATAGGTATGTCCGGTACTCAGGAATGTACCGTCAATGTCTGTCGCGATCAGTTTTATCATATGGTTTCTCCCGGTCTGACCCCATTATACAGCAGTGCCGGGATGTGAAAAAACATCACGTTATACAGGCTCTCTGTTATAAAATATAAGCAGGAGAGGTTTCGAACATGATAATGAAACATGCAGTACCCGGCAAGGACGGAAACAAGTATGTTCCGTATGAAGAAAGGACCGGCAGTACATCAGTTGTATACTTCACAAGAGATCTGACGGGAGACGGACTTCTGAAGATCTATGGCAGGGTCGCAAAGGGCCTGGACGGAAAGGTAGCGGTCAAGCTGCATACAGGTGAGATGAGAGGACCGAATATCATTCCCCGTCCCTGGGTAAAACAGCTGTACAATGAACGCCTGGAAGGCGCGTCCATTGTTGAAACGAATACGTATTATGAAGGCTCACGCTATACGACGGAACAGCACCGTGAGACACTGGAAGTCAACGGATGGACGTTCTGCCCGGTCGACATCACGGACGAAGACGGCGTAGCTGCACTGCCTGTGAACGGCGGCAAGTGGTTCACGGAAATGCATGTCGGAAAGAATCTGCTGAACTACGATTCCCTGCTTGCGCTGACGCATTTCAAAGGCCATACACAGGGAGGCTTCGGCGGTTCCAACAAGAACATCGGCATCGGATGCGCGGACGGACGGATCGGCAAGAAGGAGATCCATACGACACCCGGACAGCCGGATATGTGGGATATTGCCAAAGAAGAGTTCATGGAGCGCATGACGGAATCCACAAAGGCAACGATCGATCATTTCGCAGGACATGTATCATTCATCAAT
>JAFOMZ010000102.1 GCA_017421125.1 Solobacterium sp. | reverse complement strand
GGACCGCCAGGGGCGGATGCGGTACCATAACTGCACCAACGATCATAAGCTCCTCCTGTTGAGATCACCTGCCTCACATGCAGGCTGTTCTTATCATGATGTTTAACTGAATTTCATTACATCTTCAGAATACCTGTTTTTGGGAATGTGCTCAATCTGTTTCAAACCAAAAACGCAATTGATGGAGCCTGGACAATATCAGTTAAAGAAACATGTTCCGGATCAAATGAAAACTGACGCCGCCCGTAAAGAGTGACGTCAGTCCTGATCATGTTTCTACTTGAATGATACTTTCAGAGTCAGTGTCGCATTTGGTTTATCGGTCATATTGCCGAGCAGGAAGACCCTGACTTTCAGCGTCTTCGTCTTCAGATTTGCGATATCCTTCGGCAGCAGATTCCCGTTATAGCCGATCACAAGTGATCCGTTCTGCGGATAAGAATACAATAAGTTGTTCTCTTCCGCAATGACGCAGTATTCCCGTCCTGTCTTATCTTTCGGCGAGACGAGTTCAATGTATGCAATACCGTCAAGTTCCGGATCTGACAGCACAACTTCTGCTGAAGCCCTGCTGTAACAGTCTGTCTTCATCAGAGTGATCTCCTTCGTGTTCAGCTTCACGGATGCTTTGCCCTGTACTACCTTCAGCGTGACTGCCTTGGAGCTTACACCTGCCACGGATGCCTTGACCGTGTACTTGTCGGTATGTGTCAGTGCATCCTGCACCATCAGACGAACCACGTAGTTCCCGTCAACTACGGTAATCAGGAAGTGGCTAGTCACATCTTCATTGACTTTCTTTTTTGTTTTACCGTCATAGGTTTTTGTCACGGTGATATCCCTGGGAGACAGGGTGTAATCATAAGAGTTTTTGACAGTCGGTTTCAGGGTCACGCTTGTGCGCGGACGCAATACATCGATCTTACCGGATGCCTTGAGCGCCACCGTGACATTCGGAGGGGCAGCGGACTGTTTGACCGTGAAATTGGCGGTCTTCTCCAGTTTGACACCATTGCCGCAGTCAGCTTCCAGCACAGCTGTATATACACCTGTTTCTGCCGTGTCCTTCGCTGTGATCGTGTATACATTCACCCGTGAGGAGACATTGAACAAGTACTGTATATTCTTTTCTGTCGGGTCATCCTTCTTCACGATCTTCAGCAGACTGTATTTTGCCTGTTCCGTGCGCATATTTGTCAGCTTTGCCGTGATCACTGCAGGACTCTTGTTGACTGTCAGGTCGATGGTACCCTTTGCGGTAAGCTTTAATACAGGGAATTTACTGTCTGCCAGCGTCTTGACCTTGAATGAGGACTCTTTCCCCTGTACGGAAAGATATACGGTATAGGTGTGCGCTTTGCCGTCAGTTACCGGAGCTGTCACACTGACCTCCCCGTCAGCTGCGCTTACGTTCAGTACCGTATCGTTTTCATACGTCACCTTGTTCTCCGTGATCCGGCTGAATGTGACTTCCGCGCCGGAATACAGGGCAGGCTTGATCGTGTACGTTGTCGAAGCCTTGTCATTTGTACCGGGTTTCAGTGTCAGTGTCTTTGTCTTGAATGTGACCACCGGCTCCGTACTCTTCGCGCTGACAGGAACCGTTACACTCTGTTCCACAGCCCAGCCTTCCGGCTTTACTTTCAGGTACAGATTTGTCTTTTTCTGTGCTGTTTTTTCCGGACCGGTATATGTCACAGACGATGATGATCCGCTGTAAGTCAGCCAGTCAGGCACAGGCTTCGACGTATCCAGAGATACGCCTCCAGGCACGACAGTACCGCCGGTGAAGACGATCTGCTGCACGTCTGCACCGGATTCATAACTGTTCAGGGTGATCGCCTTTGCCTTGATCTTCGGCAGGCTCTTCTTGACGGTGAATGTCAGCTGATTCTGGGTATCTGTCCACTGTCCGTCGATCAATAAACGGATCGCGGAACTGTAGGTCTTCCCGACAGTGAGGACTCCGTTAATGGCATCCTCTGTGGGGATGATCTCCAGCGTTCTGTCGTCCACAACGTGCAGATAGAAACGGTCTTCCGCGTCCTGATCCGCAAAGCCCGCCTGCTCTATGGCTGCGCCGCCATTTTCTGTACCGGGTGCTGAGGCGTTGATCATCACGTTGTTCTGCGTGAATTCAGGCAGGATCCTGATCTTTGTATAGCTGGTCTTGTATAGTTCAACGCTTGTCTTGGTCTCCGGCAGACGAATACCGCTGAATGTCCCTTCGGCGAAGTGTTCCTCTTCCCCTTTGTTCTGTATCACATCTACCCGGCACCGTGCTTCTGCCACTACCTCACCGTTCTGCATCATGACCTGTGCCACTGCCCAGGCCGTACCGGGCTCAGATCCCGCGGTAACCGTTCCGTCTTCATCGATCCTGATCAGTTCCGTTTCATAGCCGTCTTTATCCACTGCTTTCCAGACCAGTTTTCCTGCCCCTCCCTCGGGTACCAGGGTAACGTCGATGATCCCGGTCTCGCCTGTTCCAAGTGCCAGATAATCCTGATCCAGCTGAATTGACGCAAACGGCAGGAGAACGATCTCACCCCGGTAATCCCGGAAGAGCACGACAGAGTCGTTGTCACTTATAAAATTCGCCTCTGTACCGTTTCCTTCGAGTCCGTTGGTGATCACGATAATATTGTCAAATGAAGGCATACTTGCATGCAGGATACCGATACGCGCATCTTTGTCCAGCGGACCGGTAATATCGATCTTCCTCGTACCGGCCATATAGACATCGCTGGGACTGCTGCCGGCATAGTTGCCGGTAACGACCGGACTGCCCTCCATACGCAGCGTACCGCCGTTGAGGTTAATGCCTCCGCCGACACCGCCGGCAGTATTTCCCGTGATCGTTCCTCCGGTAACAGTCAGAGTTCCCCTGGTCCAGATTCCGCCGCCGTTGCCGGGAACAGTATTGTCCCTGATGGTGCCTTTGGTGAATGTCATCGTACCGTAGTTGACGAATGCACCTCCGCCAAATGTAGTAACAGTATTGTTGATGAACTCACCGCCTTCGACGATCAGCGTTTTGTTCGTGTTGTTGTATACCGCACCTGCTTCTTTTGCAAGATTTCCGGTGAATGTACCGTCTTTGATCGTAAGTCTTCCGTTATTGGCAACTGCGCCTCCGCTTCCGGTGTTATATGCCCCGGTAAGCGTACCTTTACCCTCGATCGTCAGCGTGCCGTAGTTTGTGATAATGTTTCCGTTTTCTTTTGCTTCACTTAATCCACGGTTAAGCGTATGTCCGTTCAGACGAAGTATAACTTCCTTTCCTTCAGGTACGACCAGTGCGCTTTCATCCTGTGCGGCTGTAATATCCCTGTTGAG
>JAFOMZ010000101.1 GCA_017421125.1 Solobacterium sp. | reverse complement strand
TGATGGCTTTGCCGCTGATCGTCAAATTCCTGCCGGCATTCAATGGAGTCCTGCAGACAGAATACAGACTGCCTGTGGAACTGTGCGTCAAAATGGAACAGGCAATTGCCGGACTGTATCCGGATACGAAGATCATTGTGCCCGGAACCATATGCAAGTCAGTCGACATCTCTACGGTCAATCCGGAAAACTGGTTCCACGTGATCTTTGAAGAGAAAGAACATCATCCTGACTGGATCATTTCCACCCAGGACTATGAATCACCGTTCCTGCCGCTGGCGATCCTGTATATTCCGTTTGTGATGGAACATATATGCCGGAAGGCGGTATTCACGTATGATGAATTTGTTAACGGTGATGAATTCCATATGAATACATATGACGCGTCTCAAACAGATGGATTTGATCAGATCCTTGATGATATGACAGAGCTTCTCAAGGATTCCGGTATATTTGAAGAGTCCGAACTCACGTTGATCGCGGATGTTCCGCCTTTTGATTCTGCTTACCAGCATGAACGTTTCTGGCTCCATCGGGTCTATGAGGAATTTGTTGAAAGCATGGAAGATCTGATGGAAACCGAACTGACTGATCTGGGGCTGAAGGATACGAATAAAAAATTCAGAGCATAGAAAGAGTAAATACATGAAGTTTTCCGAAGAAGCAGTATTCATCGTAAAAACGCTCCGTGATCACGGAACGGCTTTTGTGGTGGGCGGCTGTGTCAGGGACAAGCTTATGGGTGTTGACGTGCATGATGAAGATATCACCACCAGCATCCTGCCTCAGAAAGTTTCGGAGATCTTCAAAGAACTCGGATATCCTGTGATCCCTACAGGGATCAAGCACGGGACAGTCACTGTGCTGATCAATAGAAAACCGTATGAAATAACGACATACAGGATCGACGGGAACTATACGGATGGAAGACATCCGGACAGTATTTCGTTTACTGCTGATGTCAAAGATGATCTGGCCAGACGTGATTTTACGATCAATGCGATTGCATATGATCCCGTCAATGATGAGATCATCGATCCTTATCATGGAATCGATGATATTAAAAACAAGATCGTCCGCGCAGTCGGTGATCCCAATGACCGTATCGCGGAGGACCGTCTCAGAATGATGCGGGCAGTGCGCTTTGCGGCAGAAAAGGGTATGGTGATCGAACCGGGCCTGTACCGTGCGGTCAGAAACTATGCACATGAGATCACCTCTGTTTCTGCGGAGAGGATCGGTGAGGAACTGCATAAAATGATGACCGGCAGGGATCCCCGTGAGGCGCTTGTTCTTCTTCACAGGACAAGACTGCTTGAAGCGTTCGCACCGGAACTGGATATACTGTTTGATACACCGCAGAATAATCCCCACCATATTTATGATGCAGGGCATCATACAGCGGCTGTATTGAAAGACATTGAAAGCACGGACGATGTGCTTCGTTTTGCGGCACTCTTTCATGATGCCGGGAAGGCAGCAGTAAGAACAACGGATGAGAAGGGGATCGATCATTTTTACGGACATCCTGCAGTATCCGCAAAGATCGCTCATCAGGTCATGAAGCGCCTGAAGTATTCCAACAGGCTGATCGACGGGACCGTGCTCCTTGTAAAACACCACGAGGAGATCGGAGACCCCAAAATGAATATGGCTAAATATCTGTTCAGAAACCAGGACATCGCTTCACCGGATATCATGAAGCAGCTGTTCATCCTGAGAAGGGCTGATGTATCAGGACAGAATCCTGATACCTGGCAGAAAAAGTATGATGATATGGACGCTCTGGAACAGAAACTGGCGCGGATCACTGTCTTCTCGGAAAAAGATCTGGCAGTTAACGGGAATGATCTGATCGGATATCTCCGCGATCGGGGAATCGTATTGAAGGGGCATGATGTCGGACTGCTGAAAAACAGTCTTCTGCATGCTGTGATGGTTGAAAAAGAGGAAAACACAAAAGAACATCTGCTGGCCATCTGTGAGAAACGGTACAGGATGCTTCTGAAAGAAAAAGGAAATTCATAAATCTTTTCTTGCACTGCAGGAAGGTTTAAGGTAGAATAACTATTGCCTTATGGCGGCTATGGTGAAGTTGGTCAACACACTGGATTGTGGCTCCAGCACTCGTGGGTTCGAGTCCCACTAGTCGCCCTTTATACCTCTGACTGAGCTGATTGTTTTGAACTGATCAGCTTTTTTTTGTAAAAAGATCCGGAAGTGCTCTGCGCAATCCACAGAACGGACCGGATCTTTTCGTGTGCAGATGAGTTTGTAAACAGATCAGCCTTCCAGAGGTCTGCATTCCTCAAGAAGGGAAATGATCGGGAGATGCTGAGGGCATGCGGCTTCGCACTGACCGCACTGGATGCAGTCACTGGCTTTGCCTTTACCTTCGGTAACGATCGCATATTCTCTCTTTGTGCGGAATTCGGGACTGCCCTTTTTGCGGTTCTGAACGGTGAAGATCTCCGGGATCGGAATGCCCATCGGACAGCCCTTGGTGCAGTAATGGCAGGCTGTGCAGGGAATGGACTTATCCGCGTTCAGCGCTTCAACTGCCTTAGCGATCACTTCTTCTTCATGTTCGGTGAGCGGTTTGAATTCACGCATGAAGCTTAGGTTATCTTTCATCTGTTCGACGGAACTCATGCCGCTTAATACTGCCAGAAGGTTATCTTTGGACGCAACATACCGGATCGCCCATGAAGCGTAGGATGCACCGGTGTTTTCTGCGTCAAATACAGCCTTGACTGTATCGATCGGCTCGGCGAGGAGACCGCCTTTGACAGGCTCCATGACCGTGACCGGTTTGCCGTGCTCTTTGCAGATCTCCCAGTTGCGGCGGGCAGCGACTCCGGGATTTTCCCAGTCAGCATAATTGATCTGCAGCTGAACAAATTCCACGTCCGGATGTTTTTCGAGCAGTTCTTCCAGAAGCGCGGGATCGCCATGGAAGGAAAAACCATAATGCTTGACCAGACCCTGTTCTTTCAGTTCCTTTACATAGTCCCAAATGCCGTATTCTTCGTATTTCTGATAGTTGCTGCGCTGCACAGCATGGACCAGATAATAGTCAAAATAACCGGCATTTGTGCGCTCAAGACTGGTCTGCATCTCCTGTTTTGCCTCTTCCTCCGAGATGCCGGATCCAGGCTGGATGATCAGCTTGCTGGCAAGGGTATAGGAATCACGGGGATATCTGTCGACCAGTGCTTTGCGGATGGCTTCTTCACTGCCGGGATAAACAAATGCTGTGTCGAAATAAGTTCCGCCCGCATTCATGAACAGGTCCACCATTTCGGCAGTCTGTTCAACATCGATCGTACCGTCTGTATTCCTCGGCAGGCGCATCAGACCGAAGCCGAGTTTTAACTTTTCTTTTCCTGTAAATACACTCATATGACAACTCCTTCTATGGATATTATCGGAAAAAACAGGAGCTGTGTACATGATTATGATTGATTCGCCCGGATTTGGAACAGATATGATCAGTTTGCCGGAAGTTGGATAAAAACAATAGGTAATTCAGGAAAAACATTATAAAATAATAACAGGTGTAATAACAGATGAGCAGGGACATGTGTATGATCCCCTCTGATTCTGAAAATGCATGATAAAAGGGGATGACAGGATATGAGGACCCTGTATGCATGACGGCTCGTTCATCTGGATAAAAGCAGGTAATCATACACTGGAAAGTATAAAAGGAGAATGTATTAAAATGGGAAAACCGGTAGTTTTAGTGGTAATGGACGGTGTAGGCTGGACTGAAAAGGACAACGGCAATGCTGTTCTCCATGCTTACAAACCGCAGATCGACGAACTGATGAGCAAGTGGCCTCACACAACGATTAAGGCAAGCGGAACAGCTGTAGGCCTTCCTTCTGATGATGACATGGGCAACTCCGAAGTCGGACACAATGCACTCGGATGCGGCCAGATCTATTCACAGGGTGCGAAACTTGTAAATGAGTCCATCGAAAGCGGAAAGATCTATGATTCCGAAGCCTGGAAAGGCGCTGTTGACTTCGTAAAGAGCCACAACGGCAAGATGCATTTCATCGGTCTGTTATCAGACGGCAATGTTCACTCCAATATTTCACATCTGATCGCTATGCTGAAAGAATGCAAGAAGGAAGGCGTCAACGAAGTCAGAGTTCATATCCTGCTCGACGGAAGAGACGTTCCCGAAACAAGCGCTCTGCAGTATGTAGATCAGCTTGAAGACGTACTCAAAGAACTCAATGAATCCGGATTCCACGGCGTCATCGCCAGCGGCGGCGGCAGAATGTCCATTACGATGGACCGTTATGAAGCTGACTGGTCAATGGTTGAAAAAGGATGGCATATCCATGTTATGGGCGACGGCAGAATGTTCGAAAGCGCAACTGAAGCGATCGAAACACTGCGCGCAGAAGGCGGTTATACCGACCAGTATCTGCCAGGCTTCGTAATCGCGAAAGACGGCCAGCCTCTTGGACCGGTCGATGACGGCGACTCCGTGATCCTCTATAACTTCCGCGGTGACAGAGCTGTCGAGATCTCAAAGGCTTTCGACTACATGAAGACAGGTTTCAACAGCTTCGATATGCCCAAGAAGCCGGATGTTTATTATGCAGGCATGCTGCAGTATGACGGCGACCTGAAGCTCCCGAACCACTTCCTGGTTGAACCGCCGCATATTGAGCACACACTGAGCGAATTCCTGGTA
>JAFOMZ010000100.1 GCA_017421125.1 Solobacterium sp. | reverse complement strand
AGCGTCATCAAGAAAGATCAGGCAGAATTATTCAGAACAGCTTAAACCATTTTACTGGAAGCCATATTTCTGGAGTCTGTCATACTTTATCGGTTCCGTGAGTGAAAAATCAACTGCAGTTGTTAAACAGTATATCCAGCAACAAAAAGATTAAGGCAATTCACCCACGTCTGATCCGGTCGGTCAGGCGTGGTACTCTTGCCAAAATGATAGATCGCAGACGCAAGGATCATGACGGCATACTCTGTCGGCGAGATCCCGCCTGCCTGATCTTTCAGCAGACCACCTGTCGCATGATCCAGCCAGTTCCTGAACGCATTTATACCGGTATCTGAGTCCAGGTCCCCGATATAAGACGACGCATGATAATCGTCAGCCAGTCTCTGCCGGAGCTCCGGTCTGTATGCAAGCCGCTCATCCAGCCAGAGTGAATTGGACAGGATGCTTGTGACTGCGTCTCCTGTATTGTAATTGGCTTCCCATAATGCAGATACAGCATCTCTTAATACAGTTATGTCTTCTGCTCCGAGAAGGTCCATGATCTGTGATCTTGTATTTCCGTCTGTTGTCTCACACAGCATGCTCAGGGCAATATAGATATTCAAAGGTGAATAGACCGCATTCTGATCTCCAGAAACATTCAGCAGCTGTCCGGACATCCGTTCTGCAAACTGATGCAGAGGATCCTGATATGGCTGTGAGCGTGACTGCAGTTTCTCCTGCTGAGCATACCAGCTGCTGACTGCCTTGTCATACTTTTCATAATTCACATTTCCGGATTTCTTATAGTTTTCTGCCATCGGATACGGCATGAATTCCGGAAGGTCCGGTTCCAGCATATCTGCTGATCCCGGCTTTGCTGTAGTGGCAGGAGGTGCCGGTTCAATGGGTTCAGACGCGCATCCGGCAAGCATGCCCAGTGACAACAGCAGACATGCCAGCTTCTTATTGATGTATTTCATTCATCAGCTCCTGCATTTCTTCTGCGCTGATCTCTTCGCTCAGAATGATCCGGTATCTCCAGTCACCCTCTGTCCACACAGCATCCTTTGTCATCTGCTCCCTGGATTCAGCGTTCAGGTCATTCCGGGGTACATTTGCGTTGAATGACTGAGCCATACGGCTGACAATGATCCTCATGCCTTCTTCACCCTGCTCATTTCTGTAGACTACAGCAAGACCTTCTTCTGTATCCTCTTCAGTGACGACCGTGTATTCACGGTAACTGTCAGGATAGGTAAATGCCATGGCAGCCGAACCTGTCGTTATGACATTTCCATAACCGTCATCCGCAGACTTTTCTTCCGGTTCCGGAGCACTTTCCATCACTGCCTGAGGAGCTGCTGCATTCACACTTCCGCCTGCAGCAGGACTTCCCATTCTGTAATTGCTGACTCTTACCCAGATGAATCCGAACAGCAGTACAGCAAAGACACCTGCTCCTGCAGTGAACTGTCTGTAGTATTTTCTGAATACAGGTTTCTTCACCGGTTCCCCTGGCGCAGCCTCTTCAATATATTTATCATCAATGTCGTTCATTGCACGAAGCAGATCCATTTCCTTCATACGGCATACCCCTCTTTCCTGAGATATTCTCTGAGTTTTTCCCTTGTCCTCATCAAAGACATCTTGGCTTTTGACTCACTGATCCCGTACTCTTCCGCTATTTCCTTAACAGAACTCATGTACCAGTATCTGCGGACAAAGATCTTTCTTGTATCTGCGTTCAGCGTTCCGAGAAATTCATTGATCAGGTCCTGCAGGATGCTGGCATCAACGTTCGCTTCAACACTTTCCCCGCTCCTGATCACTTCACTTAATTCATCCAGTGCAGCAGGTGTTTCCCCTGCCCCTCGTTTTTCTGCTGTCATCCTTTCATACATATTCAATGCCAGATTTCGCGTGATCTTTCCCAGAAACGGGCCCAGTTTCTGCGGCTTATGCGGAGGCATTGCATACCAGGCGTGCTGATACGTATCATTCACGCATTCTTCACTGTCCGCATCGCTGTACAGGATCCTGTACGCAATTGAATACAGATATCTGCCATATTGATTCATGGTCTCAAGAATGGCCTGTTCTGCACGCTTCCAATAAAGCTCTACAATCTCGCTGTCTTTCATCCCATACTCCCTTCACTCTGATACACAGGAAAATGATGTTAATGGTCACATGTTTTGAGAATGACCTCAATGACCGTATCTGTCTGATCCGGAAGCACAGGATCATCTCCGAGATCCGCGAATACAAGTTCCGGGTAGTTTGATGTGATCCAGCTGTCGGAGATCCTGACATTCCCTTTTCCCAGCAGTCTGACTGACGCGATATCATCGCGTCTGATACCGGGAAGCGGAATGCCTCCGAACTGTCCTTCGTATACATGGTAGTAAATATGATCGCCTTTCCGGGTGATCCTGCCGTATTCAGGTTTTCCAATACCGGACGGTCCGCAGCCATGGATCGATTCGTGATTGACTTTCATCCAGCGTCCGATCTGTTTCAGGATCTCCGTCTCTTCGTCCGGCAGGAGTCCCTGTTCATCCGGGCCGACATTCAGCAGAAGATTACCGCCTTTGGAAACACATTCCGTCAGTTTATGTATGATCATATCCGCAGGTTTGAAATAATGGTCATCTTTGCAGTATCCCCAGTGATTGTTCATCGTCACGCAGGATTCCCACATGACCGGTTCTCCGGCTTCATTGCGGATCCCCTCCGGCGGAACGATCTGTTCCGGTGATACGAAGTCTCCGGAAGTGATGTTCGGATGCACGGATAACAACGACCCGAATCCTTCACCGCTGACTTCCAGTCTGTTGTTCAGTATGATATCCGGCTGCAGACTCCGTATCATCCTGACCAGCTCTTCACCATGCCATGTGTCTGAGCGCATATCATCATAGGAAAAGTCCGTCCAGAGGATATCTATTTTCCCGTAGTTTGTGCAGAGTTCCCGGATCTGTCTATGCATATATTCCAGATATCTCTCAAAGTCATACGGTCTGTTTTTATATTCTTCATGATCCCGCATCGGATGATGCCTGTCCCCGTAGTGCGGATAATCCGGATGGTGCCAGTCCAGAAGAGAATAATACAGTCCTGTCTTCAATCCTGCTTTGCGGAAAGCGTCCGTATATTCCCTGATAAAGTCATGACCAGTGTACTTTACGGAAGTATAGTCTGTCAGCTGACTGTCAAACATACAGTATCCATCATGATGCTTTGCGGTCATGACCCCATATTTCATGCCCGCTTCTTTTGCCAGCTGTGCCAGTGCATCCGCATCAAACTTTTCCGGATGAAATGACCGGACATATTTCTGATATCCGGATACGCTGATCTGTTCGTCACTCATGACCCATTCCCCTCTTGCGGGGACAGCATATACGCCCCAATGGATAAACATGCCGAACCGTGCATCCTGATACCATTGCATTCTGTTGTTTTCCATGACTTCACCCATAAAAAAGAAAAGCTGTACCTTTCACAGATACAGCTTAACATATTAAATCTTCAGAGGCTTGATATTCCAGATCTCTTCAGCGTACTGATTGATCGTACGGTCACTGGAGAAATATCCGCTCTTGGCGATGTTGATCAGGCAGCTCTTAGCCCATGCGGACTGGTCAGAATACTTCTTGCAGATCTCTTCATGTGCTTTGACATATGCGTCAAAGTCTGCCAGAACCAGATATTCATCGTTCTTGACGAGGATCTCATCATAGATGACACGGAAGTCTTCCTTGTTGCCGTTCCATGTTCCGTCGATCATGGTATTCATTGCCTTGCGGATCCTTGCGTCATTCTGGAAGTAATCCCACGCCTTGTAATGTCTGCGGAGTTCAGGGATCTGATCTACGGTCAGGCCGAAGATAACATCATTCTCTCTGCCGACCAGGTCATCGATCTCAACAGTAGCACCGTCAAGTGTACCCAGTGTGATCGCACCGTTCATCATGAACTTCATGTTGCCGGTACCGCTGGCTTCTTTGCCGGCTGTACTGATCTGTTCACTGACGTCGGAACCCGGCATCAGGATCTCAGCCATGGAAACACTGTAGTTCTTCAGGAATACGACCTTCAGCATACCCTTTACATCCGGATCATTGTTGATGATCTTTGCCATGCAGTTGATCAGCTTGATGACTTTCTTCGCGAATACATAGGAAGAAGCTGCTTTTGCCGCAAAGATGAATGTCTGCGGTGTGATCGTAAACGTCGGATCTTCCTTGATCCTCTGATACAGATAGATAATGTGCAGTACATTCAGAAGCTGTCTCTTATAGGAATGCAGACGCTTTGCCTGTGAGTCGAAGATAGAATCGACATCAACTGTAATGCTTGTTTCTTTCTGGATATAATCAGCCAGGATCTGTTTTCTTGCTTTCTTGACTTCAAGGAACTTCTTCTGGACCTTCGGATCATCTACATGATCCATCAGCTTGATGATCTTGGAGAAATCACGCTGATAGCTTCTGCCGATCGTTTCATCCAGGAGCTGCTTCAGTTCCGGATTGGAATAGATCATGAATCTTCTCGGAGTAATACCGTTCGTCTTGTTATTGAAGCGTTCCGGCCACATGCGATAGTAGTCAGAGAACAGTTCTGTCGTCAGCAGACCGGAATGGATCTTTGCGACACCGTTAACGGAATGTGAACCGATGACTGCCATTCTTGCCATATGGACCATGTTGTTGGAAATAATGGATACACGTCCATAAAGATAAGGATCGTTCGGATACTTCTCGGAAACTTCTGCATTGAAACGCTTATCCATTTCTTCAATGACCATGAAGACTCTCGGTACAAGGTTTCTCAGATATTCGCACGGCCATGTTTCGAGTGCTTCAGCCATGACTGTGTGGTTTGTATAAGACATAACGCCTGTGGTGATCTTCCATGCCTCTTTCCAGGAATAGCCATGGTTGTCCATCAGGATACGCATCAGTTCGGGGATCGCCAGAACAGGGTGTGTATCATTCAGCTGGATGGATACCTTGTCTGCCAGATTATCCAGTGTACCGTATTTTGAGATATGGTCCATGATAATCGACTGCAGACCTGCCGCAACAAAGAAGTACTGCTGTTTCAGACGCAGATACTTGCCTGCCGGTGTGGAATCATCCGGATACAGTTTTTCACAGATCTCGTTGACTTCAGAAAGATACTGCTGATAGTTCTTCCAAGGCGGGGAAACGTCTGCAGGTTCTGCAGCCCAGAGACGCAGTGTATTGACCATTTCCGTATTCGCACCGATCAGCGGAACATCATAAGGTACTGCCAGTACATGTTCCGTATTGACTCTGTGGAAATGCAGATCTCCTTTATCGTCGCTCCATACTTCAACGTTTCCGTAGAAACGTACGTCTACAGCGTGCTTGATCTTACGGATCTCCCAGGGATTTCCGTTTCTCAGCCACATGTCAGGACGTTCGACCTGTTCGCCCTGTTCATTGATAGCCTGGTGGAAGAAACCTGACTGATAGCGGATGCAGTTGCCGTTGATCGGCAGATTTTCCGAAGCAGCGGAGTCCATGAAGCATGCAGCGAGTCTTCCCAGACCGCCGTTGCCCAGACCTGCATCTCTTTCGCGCCCTGCAAGTTCTTCATAGTTGATGCCAAGGTCCTTCAAGCCTTCGACTACCATGTCGTAGATTCCAAGGTTCTTCAGGTTGTTGGTCATCATTTTTCCGAGCAGGAATTCCATTGAAAAATAATAGACCTGCTTTGCTTCCTGTTTTCTTTCAGCGACTTTCGTTTCTTTCCAGTTCAGGCTGGCATAGTCACGGATCATCTGTCCGAGTACCAGCAGTCTGTCGGTAGGATGTGTATCTTCGACAGTCGTACCATAAGACTGGATCAAACG
Source organism: Solobacterium sp. (assembly GCA_017421125.1). Taxonomy (GTDB): domain Bacteria; phylum Bacillota_I; class Bacilli_A; order Erysipelotrichales; family Erysipelotrichaceae; genus Bulleidia. The sequence goes on along the minus strand of JAFOMZ010000100.1, from coordinate 20,928 downwards.
GTTACTGAATTCTTTTTTAAAGTCCGTTTTGTTCTCAAACATGTTAAAACCTTCCTCAGTTTGAGAATTATAGCAGATTTCTCTGTATTAGGAAACCTCATATTATGAATATCGGCAATTTGACACTTCTGCCCGATTTAATGCTGTTTTTTTCCTTCAGACCATTTCCCGGGAAATCTTTCCGGATGCCTTCCGCACACGTCAGAAGTCATAAATTTAAACCTTTGAACACACATTCATGCATGGCTTTCCGGAAGATAAGAAAACAGCTTCATCAGCTGTTATTCCTTATACTCCTGTCCGCCTTCAACGTCAAAGTATTCTTCGAATGTTTCCCATTCATCCACCGCATGCACGGCTTCAGCATACTCTTTTCCGATATACCGGAAATGCCATGGTTCATAGGCGTACCCGGTGATCTCTTCTTTTCCCTTGGGGTATCTCATGATCCATCCGTACTCATGTGCATGATCATGAAGCCACTTGCCTTCCGGCGTGTTCTCGAATGTTTCATTGAAGTCCGTACCCAGTCCGGAATTCATACCCTGCACGATATCGACTGCCAGACCTGTCTGATGATCGGAATATCCCGGTCTGGAGCTGATCCTGTCAGCCCGCTCAGGACTGTACTGTGCAGCATAGCCGTTCCACAGCTGTCTCTGATACGCTTCCGAACGATACGCGCTTCCAAGTACCATATGGACCCCGTCAGCTTCAGCTGCCGCAAACATTTCTTCCAATGCTCTGGCAGCAGGTTCCCTCAGCAGCCAGTCAGCGGAAGTGGCCACATTGGGTCTTGTCAGATCAGACGGTTCATATCCATCCGGCAGTTTATGAGTTTTATTGGCTACTACCAGCAGACTGTCTGTATCGTAAAAGTCGGGTAATTCTTCCGGTTCGGGGGGCATAGTCACGACAACTGTCTTTACGGTCGGTGACGGTGTGGGAGAAGGTTCTGTTTCTTCTTCAAGCACCTGCTTCCTGTCTTCCAGAAAAGCGATTCCCATAACACCGATCAGTATGATCAACAGTAATGCCATGACTTTCTTCATACGTATTACTCCTCGAAAATTCTGGTTTTGCTGAGTGCCTGGATCAGGAACCAGCCGACAAAGACTGAGATCAGTTCTCCGACTGCCACTTCAGCGCCGCAGATCAGGGAACCCATAATGACATTGTCCGGGAAAAACAGATAACCGAGTTCTGCCCCGACAAATACGAAGTTGAATATGACCGGCATCAGGATAGCCAGAACGGGGATCCCTTTGAATTTGCGGTCTCTCAGCTTATATGTGCAGATCGCTGCAAGAAGCGTTGCTGCTGTACCGATTACTGCATCGATCATTCCTGTCGGATTGACGCCTGTCATAGCTCCGATCAGGTTGGTCAGGAAGCATCCGACCGTCAGGCCCACGATCGAGGGCTTGTAGATCAGAGGGAGCAGTGTCAGTGCTTCAGCAATTCTTACCTGGATATTGCTGAAGGAAAACGGAGCCAGAAAGAGCGATACAACAGTGTAGACCGCTGCGATCATGGCGACCCTTGCGAATGTTTTTGTGTTCATTAAATTTTACTCCTTATTTTGGGTGTACGTCAGGTAGCCGCTACTGACGGTGCGCAGGCACATCGACTATTATATTGAAAGAAACAATCGGAATCAAGAAAACTTGTACACTGCATTCAATTCATTATCCTTATTGATATAATGGTGGCAGTGAGAGTTCTGAAATGCTGGAATTAAAGAAATGGCCCGAGCCCGGTGCTGCCGAGCTGCGGGAACTGTATGAACATGTCAACCAGAAATACTGCCTCGTGCAGCTGCCTCTGCCCCTTCCCGAAGAACAGACAAAGAATTATCTGAATGCTGTCCATACGGGAATATCCGGAGACAGGCTGCTTCTGACACGCGGTATCTTTCTTGACGGCATTCTGATCGGTAAAGCAGAGCTCAACCGTTACCCGGATATGGATGCCGAACTGGATATCGTCATACGAAATGAATACACGGGAAAGAGATACGGACTTGAGGCACTGGCGATGCTGCTGGAGGAAGTGACAGCTTTACAGTGGTGTACTTCTGTCTCTGCATACGTCCACAGGGATAACATGCATGCAAGGAAACTGATGATGAAAGCCGGTTTGCGTCAAGGTCGTACATTCCAGGCAGATATCCTTGTTCCTGATCATGGAAACTACCGTCTGAAAACTGTCAGCGGATATGAATATCATCTAGATATACAGGAGGTAAAAAGATGAGACTCGCCAACATTACATGGCCTCAGGCAGAAGCCTACTTCAAAGATCACGATACAGTTATTGTTCCCCTTGGCAGTACGGAATGCCACGGCACTCATATGCCTCTGGGCACAGATACAATGATCCCCGATAAGATCCTGGAAGTATTGGAGACAAAGACCGATACCTTGATCGCACCGACCATGCCTTATGGAAATACCGATTATCTCGCTGTATTCCCCGGCACGATCAGTCTCGGACCGGAAGTCACATACCAGGTGATGTTCAGGATCCTGGACGGCCTGCGTAAACATGGCGCAAGAAGATTCATCGTCCTGAACGGACACGGCGGAAACAACAGTATTCTGGACAGGCTCTCCGTAGATATGCAGAAAGAAGGATGTATTCTCGCTCAGATGAACTGGTGGATCATGGTATGGGATCTCGTACCGGACTGGAAAGGTGAATCACCCTGGAGAGGCGGACATGGCGGAGCTGAAGAAACAGCTGCGGTCATGGCGATCGATCCTGACCTGATCGACTATGATGCGATCAGCGATCTCCATCTGAAGTCTCTCAGTGAGGATCTGCCCTTCTCCGGTATGTCGGCTGTCAGGTTCAAGGGCGTTGATATTCCGATGAGACGGTTCACAACAGACGTTACTGACAATGGATGGGTCGGTGCAGATCATCCGAAATATGCCACAAAGGAATGGGGCGAGCAGATGATCAATGCCACGGCAGACTATATCGCCGAATTCATTGAAGCCTTCAAAAAGGTTGATCTTGGCTAAATTTGCTGTTATCACGCAAAAAAACGCAGAGGTATGACTGAGTAATGTGAAACTCAGACTTCCTCTGCGGTTTTTGATTGATCAGCCGATCCGGTATGGTGCCAATACTTCCCGGTTGATGTCCAGACCTGCACCAGGTGCTTCTCCCGGCGAAACTGTTCCTGTTGCCGGGTCAAAGTGCAGCGGCTGAATGAAGGACTCATAGATCTTTGCGTCATACTGAGGCGGATAGAATTCTGCCATGATAACGCCCGGAACAGCACAGTCCAGATGGACATGTACCTGCTGCTGGCCATGAGGACTCATCGCTATATTATGAGCCTCTGCGTAACCTGCGATCTTCAGATATTGTGTAATACCTCCGAGTGAGCAGGCATCCGGATTCAGGATCTGCGGATGAGCCTGATCGATCAGGTCACGGAAGCCGTAAATGGTATATTCATTTTCTCCGGTTGCCAGAGGGATCCTGCTGTGCTCCGAAAAGTATTTCATTCCCTCATAGTCTTCCTGCATGACAGGCTCTTCAAACCAGTAAGGATGATATTCTTCGATCATGCGGCTGAATTCAAGCGCTTCATATGCCCTGTAAGCACAGTTTGCATCTACCATCAGACGGACATTATCCCCGATGACTTCGCGTACTGCCTTTACCCTCTTCGCATCTTCTTCGAGGCTCAGTACACCGACCTTCATCTTGACATTCCTGATGCCCCAGCTGAGATACTCATCCATCTCAGCCTGCAGTTCGGGAATTCCTTTTCCTTTTGCGTAATATCCTCCGGCGATATAGCAGGGAACACTGTCCCTGTATCCTCCGAGAAGCTTGTAAAGAGGAATACCGGAGACCTTGGAACGGATATCCCACAGGGCAATATCCAGTGCAGAGATGCTGCGGGTAGAAATACTCTTTCTGCCGAGGAATTTGGGAACGTACATCTTTTCAAACAGGCGTTCCACATTCAGGGGATCTTCACCGATCAGGAACGGCTTCAGATAGTCTACATAATCCACACTGTAGCTGGTACCATAGCCTGTGATCCCTTCATCGGTCTCAATGACTGCCAGGTTCAGCTCATTATGCGTAAAGATGTGTTTGCCATTCTGGATCGGCTTTTCTTTCGGCCAGCGGTAATGTTCTTTATATACATTTGTGATCTTCATTAATCTTACATCCTTTTATTCTTTCCCGAACCTCTTGCGCATCAAAGGCTTGATCCCGCCTGCTTCCAGGATCATTTTCTGCTGCTCTCCAAGCGGGTCACAGGGCAGGATCTCCCCTGTTTCCTGAACAGTAACTGTTCCGGCATCCAGATCAAGCGTCAAGGTGTATCCGTCTTTCACCTTCTGGCTGACTCCCGGACATACGATCGGCAGAAGACCGAGATTGACTGCGTTCCGGTAAAAGATCCTGGCAAAAGAATCTGCCAGCACAGCTTTGGCACCCATTGCAAGCAGTGCGATCGGCGCATGTTCACGGCTGGAACCGCATCCGAAGTTTCTTCCTGCCGCAACAAAGCCTCCCTGCGGGAAATTCGGTGAAATATCCGGACTGACGCCTTCCAGACAGTGTGTTCCGATCTCTTTCGGATCCGTCAGCGCAAGATAAGCTCCCGGATAGATCTGGTCTGTATCAATGTTGTTTCCGACAACGATTACTTTTCCTGTTAATCTGGTTTCCATTTCCTTATCTCCTCATATTAAAGATATTCTCTCGGGTCTGTGATCTTTCCGTTGATCATGCTTGCCGCAACTGCTGCCGGTGAAGCCAGGTAGAGCTTCGCTTCTTTGGAGCCCATTCTTCCGGGGAAGTTTCTGTTTGTGCTTGTAATGCACACTTCACCCGGTGCGATAATGCCGGCATGCACACCCAAACAGGCAGCACAGCCCGGTGCCATGATCGTAGCTCCTGCATCGATCAGGTCCTGGATATAACCTTTATTGATACATTCCTGCATGACTTCCGCAGAAGCCGGAACAATGACAAGCCTTGTATACGGCGCAATATGTTTCCCCTTCAGGATCTTAGCAGCAACTTCAATATCATCGACTCTGCCGCCGGTGCAGGATCCGATGTAGCCCTGGTCCAGACGTACCTCGCCTTCTGCCAGAACGCTTTCCAGAGTGTGTACATTTTCCACACTGCTCGGGCAGGAAAGCTGGGGTGTCAGTTCGGAAACATTGAACACATAGCTTTCTGTATATTCATAACAGGGATCCGTGTACTGTACTTCGTACGGACGGACCGCTCTCCTGGAAACATAATCAAGCACTTCCTTGTTCGGCTGCATATATGCTGTCTTGGCCCCCATTTCCACGGCCATGTTGCAGATGACCATACGTCCGGCAACGCCGAGCTCTTCTACATAGCTTCCTGTGAAATCGATCGCCTTATAAACAGCACCGTCTGCCCTGATCTTTCCGAGTACGGCAAGTACGACATCCTTCGGGAATATACCCTTCGGAGCTTTTCCTTCCAGCCTGACTTCAATGATCTCCGGGACCCTGAACCACAGTTCTCCGGTCATCAGAATTGTTGCCATATCAGTCGCGCCGCATCCGGTACCCATAGCACCGAACGCACCGTGTGTCGTAGTATGGCTGTCCGTTGCGACGACGATCATGCCGGGATAAATGACCCCTGCTTCCGGCATGACCTGATGACATACACCGCAGTTAACGTCAAAATGAAACCTGAGGTTATTCTTTTTCGCGAATTCTCTCATTTCTTTATGATTGGAGGCACTCTTGACATCCGGACACGGTGCATAATGATCGAACACAAATGCACAGCGCTCGTTGTCCCATACTTTTTCTCCGCCCATTTCATAGAATGAATAGACTGTCTGCAGATACAGATCGTTGATCTCGGCAAAATCGACTTTTGCTGTAATGATTTCTCCTGCTTTTACTGATTCCCTGCCGCTGTTTTTAGCAAGGATCTTTTCCAATGCATGCATTTTGATTTTCCTCCAATTTGAATATCGTATACAATATACGATGTGCAATTAAAAATTAACATTGAACGTGATGACTGTCAACCTTTTGGTGCCGTTTTCACAGAAATTCTGTATAATTTATTTCGTATACAATTTTCAGAGGTATTATATGGAACAATTTGAAGTCATGCCGGTCAGAGTTCGTCTGACTGCGGTGCTGAAAAAAGCAATTTATACAGGAGAGCTCAAAAGCGGTCAGGAACTCAGCCTGACAGATATTGCCGCGCAGACAGGTGTCAGCCGGACGCCTGTCAGGGAAGCCTTCCAGGCTCTGGCGGCAGAAGGGCTGATCACGCTGCGTATGAACAAAGGTGCGATCGTCAATCAGATCGATGCTGATTTTATAAAGGATCATTATGAACTGCGGGCGCTTCTGGAAGCTGCCGCAGCAGAAAAGGCCGCAGAAAAGAAGCCGGATGTTTCAGGACTTCTTGCAAGAGCGTACGAACTTCAGAAAGATCCCGATGCTGTTTCACGTGATGAATATGAAAAACTGAATCAGGATATTCATATGACATTGTGGAACGAATCCGGAAACAAACGGATGAAAAATCTCCTGATGGATCTCTGGAACGGACCAAGCACAGGTGAATCACCGGAGGACAGACAGTCCCATTATCAGAAATCTACTGAAGAACATATCCGGATCCTTGAAGCTGTACAGAAGGGGGACTCTGCCGGCGCAAAGGATGCCATGAATGAACACATCATCCGCAGTATGAACAACATTCTCCGGTATTACGAAGAACAGAAGGGTGCTGCAGAATAACCGGAAGAACTTCAGACTGTCTGATCATGAATAAAAAGAGGCGCAGCTGCCATGTGTTTGATGGATATACATCATATATATGGATGGTGCTGCCTCTTATTTAATATACAGACTGTATTCGCTTATATCTGTGTATGCAGATGCATTGCCAGCAGATTGATAAAGAACAAGTTGGTGATCGCCGGATCCAATGCATAGGAGGACCGGATCGTTTTACTGTCAGGGAGAACGATGACATGATCAAAGTATTTCGCCAGATCGTGCTTTTTGGAACATGTTATCAACATGGTCTCAGGTTTCTGTTCGCATTCCGCCAGTTCTTTGATCAAGCCTCCATACACACTTGATGCGACCGAAAATATGATCAGCAGATCTGTTTTTCTGCAGAACGCACCCAGTTTGAATACTTCATCGAATACGATCGCCTGTGAAGAATACCTGTAATTGATCAAAGCCGCATTCAGCAGTTCGGCAGATGCTCTGGAACGGTGATAGCCTGTCACAAAGATCCTTTGTGCCCGGTCCAGTACGGAAACGATCTTAGACAGTTTCTCTTCAGGAAATTCGGTTTCCGTTTCTTCAAGCAGCCGTCCTGTTTCTGTTGCAAAGGTTTCTGCCCGGATCTCTTCTGAAAGGGCATTTTTATTGCGGGCTATATCATATTTAAACTCGGCATATCCGGAATATCCGATCTTTTTCGCAAAGCGTGTCAATGCAGGCTGGGAAAAACCGTATCGCTCGGAAATAGCAGAAGTATCCAGACGGGCAAAGTCATCGGGATTATCGATCACCGCTTTCGCTATTTTTTTATCTGTAGGAGTCAATTCATCCGATACATGGCGGATCTGATCAAGAAGGTTCATATTTATCCTCGCTGTTTTTCTTTATTATACAGTATTATTCAGCGCTTTTCCGAATGCGGAATCATTTTTGAATGAATATCCATTCAAAAAAGTTAAATTAAGTATTGAATTTCCATTCAACCAATGCTACATTATGAGTGTGAAAGCTGAATGGACATTCAGCAGGAGGATAGATTACATGTCAGAAACTAAAACTTCATTCATGGACAGCATGTCATCCTGGATGGAACAGCACATCGTACCGATCGGCATGAAGATCGGCAGTCAGCGTCATCTCGCAGCGATCAGAGACGGTCTTGCCATCCTGATCACTGTCACTATCATCGGAGGTTTCGCGATCCTGATCGCACAGCCGCCGATTCCGGCATCCATTACAGAACCTTCCAACTTCTTCTACGCATTCCTGCTTGCATGGAAATCCTTTGCAGGCGCACATATGGGAACTCTTCTGATCCCGTATTATCTGACGATCGGCATCATCAGCCTGTATGTTGTATGCGGCGTATCCTATACACTCGCAACAAGATACGGACTCAACGGGATCAACAACATGCTGTCGGCAATGCTCGTATATCTCTGTGTATCCGGAGCAGTCAATCTTGAAACAGCATCCATCACGATCGGAGCACTTGGCGCAGGCTATATGTTTGCGGCAATGATCACAGCGATCCTTGTTGTAGAGATCGCAAAATTCTTCCGTGATAAGAACATTACGATCAAAATGCCGGACAGCGTTCCGCCGAACGTTGCCGCAACATTCTCCGCTCTGCTTCCTCTGTGCTTCAGCGTCGTATTCTTCATGGCACTGGACGCAGTTATCAATTCAGTAACAGGTGCAGGCTATGCAAAACTGATCTACACGATCTTTCAGCCTCTGATGAGGGCAACAGGCTCACTGCCTTCCGTACTTCTGATCAACATCCTGATGACAACATTCTGGTTCTTCGGTATTCACGGAGGAAACATGCTGTCAGTCGTAACAAGCCCGATCACAACAGCAGCTCTGGCTGCAAATGCAGAAGCTATGACTTCCGGACAGCCTCTGCCTTATATCTATGCAGGTTCCATGAATACTGTATTCGGAAACTGGATGACATACAACGCTCTCGTACTCGTACTGTTCCTGTTCGCTAAGTCAAAGCAGAACTCCAGCATTGCCAAAGTCGGTGTTGTACCGTCCCTCTTCAACATCAATGAACCGCTGATCTTCGGTATTCCTACCGTCCTCAACGTTTATACATACATTCCTATGCTGATCTGCGGATGCTTCAACTGCGCAGTATATTATCTGCTCGCTGCAGCCAATGTTGTCGGCAGATTCTACATCACACTGCCGTTCACGATCCCCGGACCTCTGCAGGCATTCCTCGCTACAGGAGACGTCAAGAATACACTGCTCTGGCTCGTACTGTTCGTGATCGACATGTTCATCATGCTGCCGTTCATCAAAGCATATGACAAGCAGCTTGTAAAATCAGAAGAAAACTGATAACTGATCAATTTAATCAACACGGCACGAAAGGGCATTCGTTCAATGCCCTTTCTCCATATACAACTCCAGGAGGACTTATGACAGAATTCAGAAAAGAACAGATCACTGAACATGTATACAGAATATACGGCGCAGGGGATGCATGCATGTATTTTATCCAGGGGTCGGAAGGGGCTCTTCAGATCGATACAGCATATGGCCTGGGTGACCTTAAATCATATATTGACAGCATTTCCAAAACGCCTTACCAGGTGATCGTAACGCATGGACACGCTGATCACGCAAACGGGATCGGACAGTTTTCCAAAGTCTATATGAATCACCGCGATATTGAACTGTATTATTCAAGATCTGACATTTCGATCAGAAGACGTCTTCTGAAAAAGACCATCCCTGATATCGATCAGTATCCTGACAGTGCATTTGTTCCTGTGTTTACAGGTGAATTCCTCGATCTGGAAGAGGGGATGCGGTTTGATCTTGGCGGCTGTTCCGTTGAAGTATATGCTGCTCCCGGCCATACGGAAGGAATGATGGTCCTGCTTGTTCCTGAAGACCGTGTCTGCCTGTTCGGTGACGCATGCGGAGAGAACACTTTCCTGTTCCGTCCCGAAGCATCTACCGTATATGAATTCCGGGAGACTCTGCATAAACTGCTGTCCATGCAGGACAGATATGACAGGATCCTGCGTCAGCACGGTACTTGTGAGTCTCCGAAAAGCCTGGTGGAAGAAAACCTGCGTACTGCAGACCTGATCCTTGCCGGAAAAGACGATCATGTTCCGTTCGATTACGACGGTTTCCACGCCTTCTTTGCGCACAAAACTGATCCATCCACCGGCAAACGGGCAGACGGCATTTCCGGAAACATCGTTTATGCGGAGAATAAGATCCGCTGAACAGTTTAAAATTCTGATCACCAAAACAGAGAGCTGAAACGCTCTCTGTTTTGCATTGGTTTATTGAGCAGACCAGGCTGTTCTGCTTATAAATAAAACCTGCATCGTATCAACATACCATACAGGCTTTGTAATGTGTGATCAGGCTTATTCGGGATCTCCCCAGTTCCAGTCCACTGATTCCGCAATACTGTAGCAGATGCTTTCCAACGGTGCACTGACAGCCAGGAATTGAGCATTAAAATCGATCAGGATCTTTACATTGCTGTCCATATACGTTCCATCAAAACGACATGTCACAGGTTTTTCATACTTTTTGATGTCTTCCATTGAACTGACATGATAAAGCTCCTGGATATTGTTTTCTTCCACGGCGAGATCACATACGGATGTTTTAAGGTTTTCCAGTTCAAAAACCTTTTTGCAGACTTTTTCAGGCCACAAGGTTTCAAATTCACAGACAACCTCGCCCTCTTTCATTTTTTTGTATCTGACCAGTTCCATTTATGTGCCTCCTCTACATTCTAATATGATACACCAAACTGAAAACAAATTTATAAAAATCACTTACAAACCAATATGTCAAAAACTTCCGGTCTCCCGAAAGTCTTTGTAATTTATTTTGTATGGTTTTCGAACCAGTCCGTGATCTCCTGCAGTCTTCTCATTCTGTGCAGAGGCTTGCCGCTTCTGCTCAGTTCATGGTTTTCGCCATGGAAGATCACAAGTCTTGTTTCGACATTCCTGCATGCAAGTGCCTGCATCATCTGCATTCCTTCAGGCAGCGGGCATCTGTAGTCTTCATCACTGTGGATGAAGAGGGTAGGTGTCTTGACGTTGTCTGCGTATTTCAGAGGGGAATGATTCCAGAGCTTCTCAACATTCTTGTCACCGAAGCCTGATTCAGCACCGCACTGATCCGGGCCGAAGCATTCACCGATATCCGCGATGAAAGAGAAGGAGATCCAGTTGGAGATCGATCTCTGGCTGGCAGCACAGCAGAATCTGTCTGTATGACCGATGATCCAGTTTGTCATGAATCCGCCGTAGCTTCCGCCTGTTTCACAGAGCTTTGTACGATCGATGTTAGGATATTTCTCCAGAACTGCATCAGTGAAGTCCATCAGGTTGCGGAAATCAGTTCCGCCATAGTCATCTCTGATGTCTGCGAAGTCGTCGCCTCTTCCATCGGAGCCCTTGATGTTCGTAAAGAAGACAACGAATCCTCTGGATACCCACAGCTGCATTTCATGGAAGAATGTTTCACCATAAGCGCATCTGGGACCGCCGTGTACATCCAGTACAGCAGGATATGTCTGATCCAGGTCAAAGTTCTGAGGCAGGAGTACCCATCCTCTGAGGTTGTAGCCTTCAGATGTATAATCCAGTCTCTGCGGCTTAGCAATGTATTTGCCATCGAGAGCAGTATCGTTCAGCGTTGTCAGACGTTTGAAGTTTTTGCCGTCGATATCCATTTCATATACTTCGGAAACATGGTTCCAGTCCTGATATACAACAGCGATCTTGTTTTCGCATGCTGTCATGCTGCACATCATGCCTTCGTCTTCCCAGATGACCTTCTTCTCAAAACTCTCATCAAATGAGTAGATGGCATTGTGTGCCTCAACAGTAGCCAGTGTCAGATAGTGTTCCTTCAATACAGCAGATGCGGTTCCACCTTCAGCCGTATCACCGATCACACTGCTGTACAGAGATACTTCGGGAACATACTTAATGTCGATCTCATTATTCCTGGAGATCTTTACAATATTTGAAGTCTGGTTCAGACCATATTTCTTCATATCGCTGGCAAAGCCGTATAACTGTGAACCCATCACAAACAGTCTGCCGATGCTGAGGTCTGTCTTATTGTAAAGTGTCTCCATCTTCTCAAGGTCTGTATCATACATATATACCTTGGAATACAGTGACTGGTGTCCTTTGTTCGTATTTCCGCTGAAGAAGATCTTCTTTTCTCCGACAGTCATGGAATCTGTATCGAACATGGGGCCTGTCAGCCTCTTGATCTTAACGGAATCGCCTGTCTGGATCAGGAATACAGCAGATCTTTTCTTGTTTGTAAAGCCTGCTCCGTTGAACCAGTAAGGAACTTCATCGACGACTGTATAATCCGCTTCTTTTTTCAGGTCTTCTGCCTTCTGTTTTCTGACTTCGTCGCTGTCTTTATAAGCATCAGGATCGTTTGCGTTGATAAATCCTTTTGCTGCATATGTTCTGCTCTTGACTTTTTTGAATTCAGTCATGATGAACGGGAGGGTGAGCCAGGGTTCAGCTTCTCCGCCTTCCATTGATAATTTATATAATTCTGTTGTTCCGGCAGCAGAATCCTGAGTGTTTCTCTTTAATACCAGAGTCGTATCATCTTCCCACATAACAGGTACAGCATCCAGAGAAAATGTCATCTGTCTTGCTGAGCCGTTTCTTGCTGTCCAGACATCGTTATGATAGCAATTCTTTTCTTTGTCAGCCCTCATAACACTGAAAGCAAGAATAGAGCCATCGGAGTTATACATCAGTCCGTTTGGCTGACGGTACTTGGCAATGTCCTCAATTGTAATCGGTTCTAAAGTCTTTTTTTTCATATTGAGCTCCTTTCATTAAGCTGCCCTATTATAGACGATGGTCAGACCAATTTCCATGTAAACTTTCAACCAGCAGCAACTTTTTTCCTACTTTTGTAACGTTTTTGTTGTGTTTTTAGCAATTTCCATAATTTTCAATAAAAAACCTGCTGTCATTGCATGTTTTCAGTCAATGCAGCAGGATCTTTTGCGGTCAATCCAGATCAGAACTCAATTATTCAGGTAATAGATCCTGCTGATCTCCAGGAACCCGAACATGAGCAGAACAGCCGGAACTACAGCGGAATACAGCTGGTATGTATTGGTGATCAATGTACCGATCAGTGCTCCGGCAATAAATGCAAGCACTACGATCAGGTAGATGACGGCTGTTGCACGCTTCTCTTTATCATGTTCCAGGATACCCTGATACATGAACTCGACCAGTTTGCGCAGATTTCCGGTCGATACGGTCGTTGTGATCGGCTGCCCGATAAACATTTTGAATGTCTCCATCTGCATCGCACAGATCAGGGAGATCATTGAATTCGCGATCATGTTGCCTGCGGCATCCTGGGGCAGGAACATTGATGCCAGCAGCATAACGATCTCAATGATCAGAACGCTTCGCCTGATAAACGGCATTTTTCTCCGTTTCATGTAAGTCTCTATGATCATGGACAGCAGTACCCCGACTGTAAATGCAATGATCGGCAGCATCAGTTCCCCGCAGCGCGCGAAATCCCTGTTCGCCGCAGAAATGCCGAGCTTTACGATGTTTCCCGTCTGTGCATTCGCGAATACTTTTCCTCTTGCGGAATACGTATACGCATCCAGATAGCCTCCTGCCAGTGTCAGCATTACCGCGACCGGGAATGTTCTGGATCCCTTTGTTTCTTTCTGTCGTGCCATCATCGGTCTCTCCTCATCCATGAACAGTATACCGACAGTTTTGTGTCATTTGTTTCCTGATTCTGAAAAAACCGCCAATGCGCAGTGCATCAGCGGTTTTTGTCTGCTGTCAGTCAGCTGTATCAGATCAGATATGCTTTTCGAACCAGTCTGTGATCTCCTGCAGTCTTCTCATTCTGTGCAGAGGCTTGCCGCTTCTGCTCAGTTCATGGTTTTCACCATGGAAGATCACGAGTCTTGTTTCAACATCCCTGACTGCCAGAGCCTGCATCATCTGCATGCCTTCGGGCAGCGGGCACCTGAAGTCTTCATCACTGTGGATGAAGAGGGTAGGTGTCTTGACGTTGTCTGCGTATTTCAGAGGAGAATGATTCCACATCTTTTCATGGTTCTTTTCTCCGAACAGTCCTTCAGCACCGCACTGATCCGGTCCGAAATGCAGACCGATATCCGCAATGAAGGAGAAGGAGATCCAGTTGGAGATCGATCTCTGGGAAGCGCATGCGCAGAATCTGTCGGTATGACCGATGATCCAGTTCGTCATGAATCCGCCGTAGCTTCCGCCTGTTTCACACAGCTTTGTACGGTCGATGTTGGGATACTTCTCCAGGACTGCATCCGTGAAGTCCATCAGGTTCTGGAAGTCTGTTCCGCCATAGTCATCCCTGATGTCGGCAAATGCATCGCCTCTTCCGTCAGAGCCCTTGATATTTGTATAGAATACAACGAATCCTCTGGAAACCCACAGCTGCATTTCATGGAAGAATGTTTCTCCATAAGAAGCTCTCGGGCCGCCATGTACATCCAGTACAGCAGGATACTTCTTTTTCGGGCTGAAATTTTCAGGCAGCAGTACCCAGCCGGTCAGGTCATAGCCGGCAGATGTATATTTGAGTTCCTGAGGTTTCGCAATATACTTGCCTTCAAGAGCGTCATCGTTAAGCTTTGATACTTGGTGCATGTTCTGTCCGTCACGATCCATTTCGTAGATCTCTGCGACATTGTTCCAATCCTGGAAGCATACAGCGATCTTGTCTGCTGTCATATCCATGAAGCACATCATGCCGGGCTGTTCCCAGAGGCACTTCTTGTTGAAATTCTCATCGAATTCCCACAGCGCATTGTGATTCTCGATCGTAATGATCATGACGAGCTTCTTGCCGTCCGTTGCGAATTCCGCACCGCCGCCATGTACTGTATCACCGATCACGGAAGCGTGGTATGTAACATCCTCATGCTGCATAGCGACTTCCAGGGCATTCTTCGTGACTTTGCAGATATCCTTTGTCTGGTTGCCGCCGAATTCCTTCATGTCTGATGCCAGTGCATAGAGCTGGTCGTTCAGGACAAACAGCTGGCCGACATTTCTGTCATTCTTGCCGTAAAGTGTCGTCAGCTTTTTCTTTTCTGTGTCATATTCATAGATCTTTGAAGTCCTGAGCTGTCTGTTTTCCTTAACATTGCCGGCAAAATATACCTTCTTGCCGGAAACGACCATATCTCCCGTATTGAACTTCGGTGCTGTCACACGTTTGACAGTCAGTTCTTTTCCTGTACGCACATCAAATAAAGCTGTACGGCGCTTGTTGGTATAGCCGGCTCCGTTGAACCAGTAAGGAACTTCATCAACTACATGGTAGTCAGCTTCCTTTTTCTTTGCGTCAGCCTTCTTTTTTCTGTCTTCATCGCTGTCCTTATATGCATCGGGATCTTCCGAATCAATGAATCCCTTTGCGGCATACACGTTATCGGATACTTTCTTCATTCCTGCAAGAGGGAAAGGCAGTGTGATCCAGGGCATTGCTTCGCCGCCGCGGACATCAAGCTTGAACAGTTCTGTTGTTCCGGGGAGCGCTTCACCGCTGCTGCGTTTCAGGATCATCGTGTTCTCGTCATCCCAAATAACAAGTGTCGCATCCAGAGAATGAGTTACCTGGGCTGTTTTTCCGTCTTTCACCAGATATACATCATTGTGATAGCAGTTCTTTTCCACATCGGAACGCATTGCCTGGAATGCAAGGAGTCTGCCATCCGGACTGTACTGAAGATTTGCAGGGAACCGATACTTTGTGATGTCTTCGATCGTGATGGGTGCTGATTTTTTCGCTGGCATATGAATCTTCCTCTCTTTCTGTCCAAACATCTGTCAAATCAGTATGAATTATGGTGAGACAGGGCAAATTTATCCCCGTCACTTTGTATAGATCAGGTATGTTTAATGAAGTACTGCGGTAATTGCTGAATATATATATTCAGAATACCACGTTTATACAAAAGCGGTATTTTAATACTCGTTCTTCATGCTGTATGTTTGTCAAACCAGTCTGTGATCTCCTGCAGTCTGCGCATCCTGTGCACGGGTTTTCCGCCGCGGCTGAGTTCATGATTCTCGCCATGGAAGATCACCAGTCTTGTTTCAACATCCTGTACCGTCAGTGCCTGCATCATCTGCATTCCTTCCGGCAGAGGACATCTCCGGTCCTGATCGCTGTGTATAAACAGCATCGGTGTTTTCGCGCCTTCCGCATATTTCAGCGGGGAGAACTGCCACAGTTTTGCAAAGCTCTCTTCACTGAGCAGGTTGTCATTCATGCCTACACCGCACTCGCTCGGATCAAACCACGGACCGATATCCGCCATGAATGTCAGAGAGATCCAGCTTGCGATAGACCTCTGGCTTGCAAGCGCGCAGAACCTGTCGGTATGTCCGGCAAACCAGTTCATCATGAACCCGCCGTAGCTTCCGCCTGCAGCACATACCTTTGCCGGATCGACAGGATAAGCCTTGAGCACTTCGTCCGTGAAGTCCATCAGATTCTGAAAATCGACCGTTCCGTATTTTCCGCGGACATCCGCGAAAGCATCGCCCCGCCCGTCGGAGCCGATGATATTTGTAAAGAATACGATGTATCCGCGTGATGCCCATACCTGCATTTCATGGAAGAAACCTTCTCCATAAGCACCTCTGGGACCTCCGTGTACATTCAATACGCCCGGATACCGCTTCTTCGGATCATATCCCTGCGGCAGCAGGACCCATCCATGCAGCTGTTCACCGCATGATTCAAAGTCCAGTCTGTGCGGCTGAGCTGTATATCTGTCTTGTACAGCTTCATCATTGAGGTGTGTCAGAACATGCGGGTCTTCACCGCCGATATTCATTTCCCAGATCTCCGCCGGATGATCTGCCGTTACCCTGCAGAACGCGATGCGGTCTTTGCAGACATCCAGGAAGGGTATGCTTCCCTGTTCATCAAACAGGACCTTGTGCTTCATGTTCCCGTCAAATGACCAGACAGCCGTATGATCATCGTCTGTGATCAGGGTGATCCATTGTTTCCCGCATACAGCGGAACTCTTTCCGCCTCCCAGGATGACATCTACAGTCACATGGCTGCCGAAGCTTCTGTCAGGCTTGGTGATCAGATGGATCTTTCTGTTTCTGATCTGAGCGATATGAGGCAGCTGTCCCAGCCCGTACTCTTTCATATCACTGGCAAGACAGTACAGATGACCGTCCATAACGAACAGGTTCTGGATGCTGAAATCCTTTTTGTTATATATGACCGTTGTTCTTCCGGTGTCCGCATGATATGCATGGACATCACACATCCTGGACTGTTTCCGTTCATGTGTTTCGGATGTGTAATATACTGCCGGACCGTCTGTTTCTACAGACATAACATTTGTATAGGGATCGGTCAGGCGCTTTACCTTCAGGCCGTCCGCTGTATCGATCCGGAACAGGGCACTGCGCTGTTTATTTGTAAAATCAGCTCCGTTATGCCAGTAGGGGATCTCATCTACGACGGTATAATCACGTTCCTTTTTCTTTTCTTCCTGTTTTCTCTTTCTGGCAGGTCCATCGTCCAGATAGGCATCCGGATCATTTGCATCGATCAGACCGACTGCTGCATAAACATCATCACTGAGCTTTTTCAATGTCTTCAGGACAAACGGAAGCGTGATCCAATGCTCTGCTTCGCCGCCTGCCATACTCAGACGGTACAGTTCTGTAGTGCCTGCCGGGGAATCCTCTGTACTGCGTCTGATCAGCAGGGTCTCATTATCTGCCCATAAGACCGCAGTACTGTTCAAAGACGCGGTCATTTGGACCGGAACACCATCCTTGATGACCCAGATGTCACGCATGTATCCGGTTCCTTCCCGATCAGCATAAGCAGTCTGGAATGCAAGATATGATCCGTCAGGGGAATACATCAGGTTTTCCGGAAACCTGTATCGGCAGATATCGGATATCTCTACCGGTTTCAGTTTCTTAGCCTTCATTCCTGCGTTTCCTCTCCCTGACCTTAAACGCGAGCATAGCTGTTTTGCCGTCAGTGATCTCGCCGCTCATAACCTTACCTATGATCTCATCAAGGCTGAGTTTTGCTGTATCCAGGTGTTCATCACTGTCCAGGTGCTGTCCGACATATTTACCCTGTTTTGCATAATAGAGATGGTCCTTTTCCTCGCAGTAAGCACCTGTCGGTACAAATTCCCCGAAGTCGACCCAGTCGGTCCCTTCATAGCCTGTTTCTTCTGCCGTTTCACGTTTGGCAGCTTCGAATGGGTCTTCTCCCCGTTCGAGTTTTCCGGCAGGGAACTCCATCAGTTCCTTTTCCTGTGCATAGCGCCACTGCGTGACCAGTGAAAACAGGCCGTTTTCATCTTCCAGCGCAATGACGACACCTCCCGGATGTTCGACAACTTCACGGTAGGATGTTGTAGTTCCGTCCGGCATTAAAGCAACATCCAGACGGACATTAATGATCCGGCCGCGGTACCGGTAATCTTTCTCCAGCGTTTTCTCTTTATGATTCATGGTGATCCGATCTCCTGTAATACTCATTTTACATCAAATATGCTTTGCCTGTTTCAAGTTGTGTAAAAAACATCATGATCAATGTAAACATTCTTTCATTGTTTGTGCGCTATACTGATACCGGAGGAACTTTATGGACAGAAAAGTATACTTTGCCGGGTCTATCCGCGGCGGAAGAGACGATGCGCAGCTGTATCATGAGATCATTGAACATATCAAGAAAACGGATACCGTGCTGACCGAGCACGTCGGATCTGTTACGAATTCCGTGTTCGGCAGCGGCAGGGATTATGATGTCAGGATCTACCGTCAGGATACTGCCTGGCTGCGGGAATGCGATCTGGTCATTGCTGAATGCACAAGACCGTCACTGGGTGTCGGTTATGAACTGGCTTACGCCGAGCAGTACCGGAAACCGGTCTATATTTTCTACCGGAGTTCAGAAGCCCATCTCAGCGCAATGCTTGCCGGAGATGATTACTTTCATATAGCCGCATATGAAACGAAAGAAGAACTGATCCGGCTGATCGATCAGATATTAAAGGAGGAATAACATGCTTGGACCAGGAACCAGAGCACCGGAATTTTCCCTGCCCGACCAGAACGGAAACATATGCCGGCTTTCCGATCTGCTCGGAAAAAAGGTCATCCTGTATTTCTACTCAAAGGATATGACTTCCGGCTGTTCAAAGCAGGCCTGCGGATTCGCCGAGAGATACCCGCAGTTCACGGAAGCAGGTGCCGTGATACTCGGCGTCAGTAAAGACTCCGTGGAATCACACAAAAAGTTTGAACAGAAATACGGACTCCCGTTTACACTGCTTTCCGATCCGGACAAGACCGTACTGCAGGCATATGACGTATGGAAACCGGTCAAAGTCAGCGGAAAGGAAACCATGAAAACGATCCGCACCACTTACCTGATCGACGAATCAGGCATTATCACAAAGGCTTTCGGCAATGTGAAGGCCGCAGATAATCCACAGGATATGTTAAAGGAGCTTACGAATGGAATTTGAAACATTGATCCGCGAAAGAAGAAGCGTTCGCCGCTACAAGGAAAACACACCGATCGACCATGAACTGCTGGTCTCCGTCCTGAAGCAGGCCCAGCAGGCACCTTCATGGAAAAACCTCCAGCCTGCCAGAAGCTATGTCATTGAAGATCCGCAGGTCCTGAAAGACTTTATCGGAAAGACACTTCCTGCAGGAAACCAGGCCAAAGCGATCAACGCTTCAGCCATCATCGTTACTTCATTTGTACAGAACAGATCAGGATTTACCAATGATGTGCCCGATAATGAACTCGGCAATCTGTGGGGTGCCTATGACCTCGGTCTGAGAGATGCCTATCTCATCCTGGCTGCCAAAAATGCCGGACTGGACACATTGATCATGGGTCTGCGTGACGGACAGAAGATCCGTTCCTTCCTGAATATTCCCGAAAACGAAACGATCGCATCGGTGATCGCTGTCGGATACAGGGATGAAGAACTGCATGACAGACCCAGGAAAGATCTGAACGACGTAACAGTATTCTTCTGAATCTAAAAAGAAATTCCACGCCGGAATTTCTTTTTTTGTTCAGAAATCAAATGTTTCGGGATCAGCTCCGACTCTGGTGTTGCGGTTCAGCCCGCTGATCTGCTGCATTTCTTCATCACTCAGTTCAAAGTCAAACAGATCGAAGTTCTCAATGATCCTGTCCTGATGGACCGATTTCGGGATAACGATCGTATCTCTCTGCAGATGCCATCTCAGTACGACCTGTGCAGCTGTCTTGCCGTATTTAGCGCCGATCTCAAGCAGTACCGGTTCAGCCAGCAGCTCTGCCGCGTGGTTTCCGCCGGCAAGCGGGCTCCAGACTTCCACTGCGATCCCTCTTTCTTTCAGGTCATCGATCAGTTTCTGATTTGTAAAGTAAGGATGTGCTTCGATCTGGTCTACGGAAGGGAGCACCTTTCCTTTGATCATCATGGTATCGATATGATGCATATGGAAGTTGGAAACGCCGATCGAACGCACATGGCCTTCTTCACGAAGACGTTCCATATCTTTCCATGCCAGTTCATATCCCTCTGCAGGCCAGTGGATCAGATACAGATCAATGTAATCCGTTCCGAGTTTCCGCAGGCTTTCCAGACATGCGCGTCTGGTCGTGCCCTGGCGGACATCTTCATTCCACACCTTCGTTGTAATAAATATCTCTTCTCTCGGGATGCCGCTTTTCCGGATCGCGCTGCCTACACTTGCTTCATTCCGGTATGCTTTTGCTGTATCGATATGTCTGTATCCTGCTTCAAGCGCCCATAACACAGACTGTTCCGTCTGTTCACCATCGCGGGCGCGGAATACACCAAGGCCTACCCGGGGGATCACTGTCCCGTCATTCAGTTTTATATTCTGCATAGCTGGTCTCGTCGAGTAGGCATGCTCGACACTCCTTTCATAAACATTGTGTAAGTGAAAGGCCTGCCTGCCGCCCCTCACAGAACCGTACGTGCGGTTTTCCCGCATACGGCTCTTCAAGCAACCATTTGATTCCAGCCCCAGATATT
>JAFOMZ010000099.1 GCA_017421125.1 Solobacterium sp. | reverse complement strand
AGAGAATTCCTCGGCTACTTCCTGTTCGCTCTGACAACACTCGGACTGATCTTCTCCAGCAAGCTCGGACTTGCCAACTGGCAGGTAGCTATGACAGGCGCTACACTGGAAGTCGTTACAGGTGTCCTGAAACCGAAAGAAGCTACGAATGCTGTTCCGTTCATGATCGTACTGATGCTGATTGCGGCACTGTCTGTAGGCGGTGCAATGGTTGAATGCGGACTCGGCGACCTGATCGGTGCGAAGCTTGCGGACGCACTGGGCGGAACACACAACAGTTATGTGATCGGTGCTGCATTCTTCATCATCCCGTTCCTGCTGACACAGGTCATGCAGAACCAGTCAGTCGGAAACATCTTCGTTCCGATCATCATCCTGACATGCAAGGCGCTTGGTGCCAACCCGGTAGGACCGCTGATCCTCCTGAGTGCTGCTTCACTGACAGCGTTCCTGACACCTTCCGCTACAGCTACAGTACCTCTGATGATGGGCTTCGGCGGATATGACCAGAAAGACCTGCTGAAGATGGGCTGGCTTCCTTCACTGATCATCTGCATCGCTTCCGTTGCGATCACGATGACTCTCATTCCGTGCTTCTGATATGAATCGGGAAGATAAACTGGCTCTTGCCGAACGCTGCCGCAAAGCTGGTGCATTCGGTTTCATCGCTCCGGAAATCCTGAACGCTCTTCCCGTACAGCCCGTAAATCATATGATACCCGCGGGAAACCGCCCGAGTGACATCAATATATTTGACGGCACAAAAGGAAAAGCAGGACAGCCTCTGTTCATCAACCTGCACGGCGGCGGATTCATCAAGGGAAGAGCTGACCGTGATACGGTATACTGCAGTGAACTGGCAGAACAGTTTCAGACAATGGTCTGGGATGTCGACTATGTTCTGGCTCCCGAATATCCGTATCCTGCTGCTGTCAATGAAACATATGATGTTGCCCGGTATGCATATGAACATACGGAAGAATACGGTTATGATCCGGACAGGATCTTCCTGCTCGGCCACAGTGCCGGCTCCAATCTGGCCTGTGCAGCCCTGATCAGAAATTACCGCGAACCGGCTTTCCGGGTAAGAGGCATGATCCTGGATTACATTCCGGTCGACCAGAGGATCAATCCGTTTTCCAAGCTGAATCCGGATGAATATAATGACCCGAAGCGGGTAGCCAGAGCTTTGATGGAGTATAATTATCTTGAACTCTATATGGAGCCTGAACAGTGCATCGAAGATCTTGCTTCGCCGGCTGCGGCTTCTGATGAAATACTTGCATCATTTCCGGATACACTGATCGTTACAGCAGGTTATGATACCCTTCTGAAAGAAGGAGAAGACTTTGCCTGCCGTCTTGCAAAACTCGGTGTACCGGTCACCTGGAAAAGATTCGTCAATTCAAGACACAGTTTTACAATCAATCGTTTTGATGAATGGAAAGACGCATTATCCCTCCATCATCGTTTTCTGAAAGGTCTTATTTAGAAAGGAACAGCACATGAAAATTACAGATCTCAAGCTTCGCTTTGCCAAGCATTACCTGTTCGTTGAACTCTATACAGATGCCGGCATTACCGGTCTGGGAGAAGCAGGCAACTGGGGATTCCTCTCTTCCACAGCTGATGCCATCATGAAATTCAAGCCGTATCTGATCGGCAAAGATCCGTTCAATGCGGAAGACATTATGCAGAATCTCTACCGTGCCGTATATTTCCGCGGTTCGGTCATCATGAGCGCGATCTCCGCGATCGATATCGCCTGCTGGGATATCAAGGGCAAAGCCTTAGGTGTTCCTGTCTACCAGCTGCTCGGCGGAAAAACACGTGACAAGATCCGTGTCTACGCTTCCGTCATGAAGAAATCCGAAGACCTGAATGAACTGGCAGAAAGCTATAAGGAACTTCAGGCACAGGGATTCAACGCCGCAAAGATCTTCGTCAACGGACCGATCAAGTCCAAAGACGGATTTGATGAATTCTATTCCGGCAGAGTTGAATCGGAACTGGAAAAAGTACGCGTCATTCGTGAAGCGGTCGGCCCGAACTTCGACTTCGTCCTGGAAGCACACAGAGGCATGGATACACCGACTGCCGTAACATTCGGCAGAGAGGTCGAAAAATACAGACCGATGGTATTCGAAGATCCCGTTACACCTGACAACATTGATACAATGGCTCAGGTTGCGGACAAGGTCAACATCCCGATCGCAACCGGTGAACGCTTCACCAACATCAGGGAATTCGAGATGCTGATGGACAGGACAGCTGTACGCTATGTCAGACCTGATGTCTGTGCTGTCGGCGGCATCACTGCTACAAAGAAGATCGCCGGAATGGCAGAAGCACATGATGTGCTGCTGATCCCGCACAATCCGCTCGGACCTGTCTCCACGGCAGCCTGCCTGCAGATCTGCGCATGCATTCCGAACCTCGGCATCCAGGAACTCCCGGGCTTCTGCCTGAACGGTGCGGAAGACGCAATGGTCAAAGAACCTCTGAAGTTCGAAAACGGCTTCATGATCATTCCGGAAGCACCCGGTATCGGTGTTGAACTCGCTGACAATGCGGAAGAACTATATCCTGCAAACGAAAGAGGATCCAACGTTGCCAAGAGAAACTACGACGGATCCGTCAAAGACTGGTAATCTATTCACACAGAGGATGTAACAGTTGAGTAGTTTGAATGCTGCTCTAGGGGATTACATCCTCTTTTAGTACGGTATAAGTGTAGTCGGTAAAACCATCATCCGGATGGTCAACCAGCTGCACTTATTTTAAGATAAGGGAGTCAGT
>JAFOMZ010000002.1 GCA_017421125.1 Solobacterium sp. | reverse complement strand
TTCTGCTGTAGCTTCAGCAGTAGCCTCAGGTGTTGCTGCAGCTGTTTCTGCAGGTGCCTGAGCACCATTAGAACATCCTGCAAGCAGCAGCGCACTTAATACAATAGCGCTGAATTTTTTCATTTCTTTCCTCCTGAGCAGGCACATATCTGCCTGCAACGTATCCTATTGTACACTAATGAAAATAAATATCAACTGTTTGTTATTTTTTTAACAATCCAAAAGAAACAATCAAAATTTATGCTGAAAAATATTTCAATGACAGGTTTCCATGAAAAAAGCGGAACATATTCTGACATCTATATGATCCGCATTTTTGAATCATAACGCTTCCTGTTCCTGACGGTATTTCTTTTCACAGGCTGTCTGTCCGCCCTTGCTGTGATGATTTTCAACACATGCATCACAGTTTCTGTAATTCGGGCAATGCGCCTGTTCACCGCGCGGACACGGGCACTTCTCCGGATTGTATAGGTACTCCGGTCTGTTCTCAGGTATTGTCATGATCGCCTCCTCCCAATATTATAACCCTTCTGCCCAGACAACCTGTACTTTATCTTTTCTGAGAATTGAGACCTTCATACAACTTTAAAAGGAGCCGACGTCGTCAGCTCCTTCGTTCCATTATTATTCTGTCGGGAACATTCTTGCGGCAGAAACCGCCAGTTTCCATCTGTCATACAGATGATCTGATTTTTCTTGATCCATTACAGGTTCATATGTTTTCGAACCTTCATCGGAAGTTTCGAGCTCATCGGTATCCTTCCAGAAACCGACTGCCAGGCCTGCCAGATGCGCTGCTCCCAGTGCGGTCGTTTCAACACTGGCGGGACGGGTGACATCACACTGAAGGATGTCGCTCTGAAACTGCATCAGATAATCATTCATTGCCGCGCCGCCGTCGACCTTCAGCTTTTCGATCGATGTACTGCAGTCCTGCTCCATAGCTGAAATGACATCTTTTGTCTGGTATGCAAGCGATTCAAGTGTTGCTTTTGTAATATCCTCAGGTGTTGTTCCCCTGGTGATCCCGAATAGAGCACCTCTGCACTTATCATCCCAATACGGTGCGCCGAGACCGACAAACGCAGGCACCATGATCACGCCTGAATCATTTTTAACGGACTGTGCCATCTGCTGTGATTCAGATGACTTTTTAAAGAATTTCATCTGGTCTCTGAGCCACTGGATCGCAGATCCGGCAACGAATACTGAACCTTCCAGAGCATAGCAGATCTCTCCCCTGTAACCCCAGGCGATTGTTGTTACAAGGCCGTTCTCGCTTCTGCGGGGTGTTGTGCCGGTATTCATCAGCAGGAAGCATCCTGTACCGTATGTATTCTTTGCCATACCTTCACGGAAGCAGTTCTGACCAAACAGAGCAGCCTGCTGGTCCCCTGCCACGCCGCTGATCGGAACCTTCTGTCCGAAGAAGTGGTAAGGAACAGTCGTCGCAAAGATACCGCTGCTTTCCTTGACTTCCGGCAGCATGCTCATGGGGATGTTCAGCATTGCGCAGAGTTCTTCATCCCACTTGCATTCAAAGATGTTGTAGAGCATCGTACGGGAAGCGTTGCTGTAATCCGTAACATGAGCCTGCATGCCGCTCAGGCACCAGATCAGCCAGCTGTCGATCGTTCCTGCCAGCAGTTTGCCTTCTTCCGCCAGTTTCTGCGCACCCGGAACATGGTCGAGCATCCATCTGATTTTAGTAGCAGAGAAATACGGGTCGATCTTCAGACCAGTTTTCCTGGTCACCATTTCTTCATATCCGTCTGCCCTGAGCTGGTCGCAGATATCCGCTGTCTGTCTGGATTGCCATACGATCGCGTTGCAGATCGGAAGTCCGGTATCCCTGTTCCAGACCACAGTCGTTTCACGCTGGTTCGTAATACCGATCCCTGCTACCTGTGAAGGCTGGACGCCTGAATTCTGCATGCACTGTGCCATGACAGCCAGGACGGAAAGCCAGATCTCATTCGCGTCATGTTCTACCCAACCGGGCTGAGGGAAATACTGTCTGAATTCCTTTTGGGCAACAGCCACGATGTTTGACTGATGATCAAAAAGAATCGCACGGGAACTTGTCGTTCCCTGGTCAATTGCCATGATATATTTTTCCATTTGTATTAGCGCTCCTGTTAATACCATTATCAGATTGGATTCTGATTGACGCAAGTAAAATCCGTCATGAACCGCTTTCTTTTATACGGGAATTGTATAGGGTAAAGAATCAGGAACATATGTGTCCGGTTCATAATAAAACCATGTACCGTACGGCACATGGCATTGATCATGTTACTTCAGAAGACGGCGGATCTTTTTTCCGTACCGTTCACGTTCATTCGGTGTGCAGTTGGAGATCTGCGTCAGAAGCTCGTAGATATCCAGTTTTCTGTTTGTGCTGTAACTTTTCTCCAGTTCTACAAGTCTGACGACGTCATTCAGACTGGCGCGGAACTGATCTTCTGTTTCCTGAAGACCGTTCGCAATGATCTCATCATATACTTTGACGATCTCCGCCCTGCTTTTGTTGCCGATAGCCATCTATATACCTCCCGTATCCTTAAAGGAATAATTCTTTATTTTCCTGCGGTACTACGGTAAGTGTAGTACGCGTATTGACACATGTGTCGATCATCGTTTCATAATCGAATTTTGCTTCGAATGCTTCTGCTTTTTCACTGTTCGGTTTTGTGACAGGATTCTTCGGATCGAAGATCGTGCAGCAGTCTTCAAACGGAAGGATCGACGTTTCGTATGTTCCGATCTTTCTTGCCAGATCGATGATCTCGATCTTGTCCATGCAGACAAGCGGCCTGAGCACCGGCATACTGATCGTTTCATTGATGCAGGCAATGCTTTCCAGTGTCTGCGAAGCGACCTGTCCGACGCTTTCACCGGTTCCGATCACGATGCATCCCTGTTCTCTGGCAACACGTTCCGCGATCCTGTACATCATGCGGCGCATCAGTGTTACAGCATACGGGTCACCAGCTGCTTTGTAGATCTCAAGCTGCAGGTCTGTGAATTCGATCAGGTGCACCTTCATCTGCCTCTGATAGACACTGACCATGGATGCCAGATCCAGGACTTTCTGTTTAGCCTGGTCTGATGTATAAGGAGGAGACGCATAGTGGATAGCTTCCACTTCAATGCCCCTCTTCATCAGTTCAAATGCCGCAACAGGTGAATCGATACCGCCTGAGAGCAGCAGCAGGCATTTGCCGTTGATGCCGGCAGGATATCCGCCAAGTCCGGGTATCTTTTCACTGGTAATGTATGTATTTTCTTTCTGAACTTCCACCTGGATCGCAAGATCCGGATCATGGACATCGACCTTCAGATCGGTATTCTTCAGGATCACACCTGCGCACGCGCGGTTGATGCCGTCAGAATTCAGAGGGAATGTCTTGTCATGACGGCGGGTGATCATCTTGAATGTCTTAGCGTCAGATTCCTGGGCGATCCTCAGACATGTATTCTGGATCTCTTCAAGATCAGAATTGATCTTTTCCGTAAAAGAGAACGAACTGATGCCGAATACCTTTCCAAGCTTCTCACGGATCTCACCGGGATCGGCACCGTTCAGACGGATATAGATCCTGTCATGTGTCTTCTGGAATTTCAGGTCAGGATAATCCCTCAGCATATAGCGGATATTATCAAACAGCTTTCTGATAAAGTCTTTCCTGTTTTTTCCCTTCGTACTGAGCTCACCGAATCTGATCAGTACGGTATCATAATTAACCATATTTATCCGTTATCTCCTTTAATGTATGGATCAGGTCTCTGATCTCCTGTTCCGTGTTATGCCGGGACATGCTTACCCTGATGCAGGATGACGCCCTTGCGTCAGAGAATCCCATAGCCTGCAGCACATAGCTGGGATTATTGGAATGCGCTTCACATGTACTTCTGGCAGAAACCATAAAGCCTGCCCTGTTCAGCGCATTCTGCATGACTTCACTGGGGATCTTCTCATAAGAGAAGCTGACAGTGCATTTGAGCCCATCTTCCGGACTGTTGATCTCAATGCCGTCGATCGAACGAAGTCCTTCGATCAGGATATCATGCAGTTTGGAAATATGATCCCGGTTCTTTGATTCACGTTCCAGTGCCAGTCTCAGTGTTTTGGCAAACATCATATTGACCTGTGCATTGCTCGTACCGCCGCGCAGTCCGCCTTCCTGTTCACCGCCGTTGATCAGCGGTTCAAACGGTACATGTGTCTTTTTGACCAGGATCCCGCTTCCTTTCAGACCTTCCAGCTTATGGGCAGACAATGAAGCCAGATCGATGTTTTCAAGACTGACGGGCATTTTGCCGACAGCCTGCGTAATATCACAATGGAAGAATGCATGGGAATGCTTCTTGACATATTCCGCTGCTTCACTGACCGGATTGACTGCTCCGGTCTCATTGTTGACTAACATGATGCTGACAAGCGCAGTGTCCTCACGCAGAGCGCGTTTCAGGTCATCGATCCGGATGGATCCCTTCTCCGTGACCGGAAGATATATCACATCATATCCGAAGACACGCTCCATCTGCCGGCAGGCATTCAGGATACTGGAATGTTCGATCTGTGTTGTGACTATATGTTTTTTCTGCGGCTGTGCAAAGCATACGCCCTTCACAGCTGCGCTGTTTGATTCACTGGACCCGGCAGTAAAAATGATCTCATTGCTCTTAACACCCAAAAGCCCGGCGCAAGCGCTGCGGGCTTTTTCAAGCATTCGGCTGATCTCAGCTCCTTCGTCATACAGTGATTCACTGTTCACATAATAACGGTCAAGCAGC
>JAFOMZ010000098.1 GCA_017421125.1 Solobacterium sp. | reverse complement strand
TCGGGAGAATACTATTTCAACCAGAGCGGAAATCCCGCCCTCGCCCAGGCAGGCAGCGGTGACCTGCTCACCGGCATCATGACAGCGATGCTGTCATTTACCGCCGATATATTCAAAGCCGTATGCATGGCTGTATGGATCCACGGATATCTTGCGGATATCGGTCTTTCCTCCCACAGCATGCAGGCCTTCCCGTTTGAATGCTATCCCCAGCTGATGGATCAGCTGTTCCGCAAGCATGGATATTGAGAAAAATGCCTGATTTTCACAGAAACCGGGCATTTTTTATAATGACTTTTAGTCAGTTCACTTGTTTTTCACATTGATGTGTTACAATACGCACATCTTTTTATGAGGTCATGCATGTCTGAAGCACCGAAAACAGTCACCAGAAAACAGGCCAAAGCGAGCATCAACCATTTCGGAAGATCCCTTGGCTTCTATATCCTGCTGCCGCTGATCGTGTATTACGGATCAGATCTTTTCTTCGCGCGCTTTCCCGGCACGGTATATAACTACAGCCAGGATATTCTCGGACTGCTTGTTTCAGCCCTTGTGCTTGTCATCATTCCCCTGACTGCGTTCGGACTGAGTTCCATATTCCTGCACCTTCGCATCGGTGACTACCTGAAACCGGCAGGCATTACAAAAACGCAGCAGATCACCCTGAACAGTATCGGTGCTGTCATTTCGATCAGCCTGTACGCCGCCATGTCAGCCATCGGACTGTCTTCATTCACCAAAGGGATCTCATATGACTATCTCGGCATATTTACTTCACAGGAAAAGATCCTGTGCAATGTCCTGTACATCCTGCTGTTCGTCTTTCTGAAGCCCATCAGTGATGAACTGATCTTCCGAGGCATCATACAGCGGCAGCTCGGTCATTACGGAAGATATTTCGGCGTCCTGGCAAGCGCATTCCTCTATGCCATCGCGCAGACCGATATCGTTATGATCATCCCGGCATTCTTTACCGGGTGGTTCCTGTCGCACATCACATTGAAGTATCATTCCATCCGTCCGACGATCAGGATCTCCATATTCATCCAGATCTTCTATCTTGTCATACAGCAGATCCCGGAACGCATGATCTGGCTGTCGATCATCCTGATCGTCATGCAGTTCCTGCTTGCCGGGTTCGGCATATCGCGCAAGGCGCTCAGGCTCGGCTTCCCGATGACAGGTGCCGGGGAATGGCCGCTCTGGAAACTCCTGCTGACATCATCCAGCATCCTGGTATGCCTGTTCCTGTTCATGATCCATATCGCAGCGGCATTCACCCTGCTCTGACAAAAAAGGAAGCTTGCGCTTCCTTTTTTGTTAACCTTTCAGACCTTCCTGCTGACGCTGCATGTTCTCGACAACAACGTCATAGATATCACCGATGGACTGTCCGTATTCCAGGACCAGCCACGGTTCATTCGTATGGAAATGGATCTTGATCAGTGTGTCATCACCGACCACCAGCAGGCTGTCTCCCTTGAAATGCTCATCGATATAGTCATGGATCTCATCTTCATCAAGGTTTTCACCATCGATGAGCAGCTGTGTATCAAATTTAAATTCTAACTGTTCCATTAGTTTTTCTCCTGTTAACGCAACTATTATAGCACGAATGTCTCTCAGGGCAGCCTGACAGGCTTCTGATTCAGGTACCGGATCAGTTTCTCTGCCTGTCTGATCCCGTCGATCGCGCTGGATACGATCCCGCCCGCATAACCGGCGCCCTCTCCGCAAGGAAATATGCCTTCATATGCCGGGCACTGTCCCGTATCATCCCGTTCCATCCGGATCGGGGAGGAGGAACGTGATTCCATCCCGGTCATGATCCCCCGGCTGATAAAACCGGGTATTTTATGTTCAAAGGACGCAAAGCCTTCTTCCAGCGCGGCATTCATGTCATCCGTAAACAATGCATGCATATCCGTCGGGACGACTCCCAGCGGATAGCTGGACGTGAGCACTGCCTGTTCACTGACGCAGTGCTTCAGATAATCCCTGATATTCTGGGACGGAGCACGGAATCCTGTCCGGTAAGCATTCTGTTCCAGTTTCTGCTGGTACAGAATGCCGTCCAGTGCATGTCCCCGGTCAAAGTCGGATGTGCGGACCTGTACGAGGATCGCACTGTTGGCGTTATCCCCGCTGCGTGAACTTTCACTCATCCCGTTGACAGCCAGCGCTCCTGCCTCCGTCGAAGCAGGTATCACCATACCACCGGGACACATGCAGAACGAATAGACCCCTCTGCCGTTAGAGCTTCTGTGCGTCAGGCGGTAGGAAGCTGCACCGAGGTCCGGGTGTCCTGCGTAAGCGCCGTACTGGTTCTGATCGATCAGGCTCTGCGGATGCTCGACACGCACCCCTGCCGCAAAGTCTTTCTGGAAGATCATGAATCCCTGATCATACAGTGTTTTCCATGTTTCATATGCGCTGTGTCCAAGACACAGGATCACGGTATCCGCCTCAAACAGGCCCATCTGCGTACAGACGCCTCTCAGTTTCCCGTCCCTGATATCCAGAGATGTCATCCTGGTATTGAAGAATACCTCTCCGCCCAGGGAAATGATCTTTTCCCTGATCTTTCTGACGATGGACTGCAGCTGGTCTGTACCAAGATGCGGCATATGCCGGTACATGATGGCAGGGTCTGCCCCTGCTTCCACGAATTCCTCCAGGACCTTCTGGACCCTGGGATCCTTGGAACGGGATGTCAGCTTGCCGTCCGAGAACGTGCCCGCGCCGCCTTCCCCGTACTGGACATTGGATTCCGGATCAAGTTCACCGCCCTGAAAGAATGTTCTGACATCCTCTGAACGCTGTTCCACCATTTTTCCGCGTTCCAGTATGATCGGCTTCAATCCGCTTTCCGCCAGGATCAGACCCGCAAACATTCCCGAGGGTCCGAATCCGACGACCACGGGACGTCGTGTTTGATGCGGCGCCTCCGGACAGACATAGGTATATCTGTGTCCTTCCTCCACATCCTTCAGACGCAGGTATTTATGTTCATTCCGTACTTCTGCAAAGACCGTATATGACCACAGCAGTTCATCGCCCCTGGCATCCAGCGACTGCCGGTATATCTCATGAGAAAGAACATCCGACGGACTGCAGCGCAGCTTCGCTGCGATCTCATCCGGGCCGGCGGTCGTTCCGATCGGGCATTTGATCTGATGTATTTTCAGCATAGTCTCTCCTTGGTCTTCTGCATGCACATTCTACAACAACAGCAATCTTAAACAAATCATAAATATCTGTAACTGGATTTTACAAGCGGTAAAGCCGATAATTGATGCATGAAACGATTAATCATAAAACTGTTCCTGCTGGCAGTACTGGTCATAGCCGGGATCGCCGGCTATGCAGGATACCGCGGATGGCAGACATATCGAAAAGCTGTGGAAGATGTTCCGGTCGAAACAGCTGCCGAAGCATATCAGACATGCGCTGACTGCCTGGCGTTCAGCGATATTGATGAGGATTTTGTCAATGCGGTCGTCTCGATCGAAGACAAACGCTACTTCGTCAGGGAAGGATTTGACTGGGTCGCCTTCATCAGGGCAGTGATCGCAAACCTGCGTGCCAAACAGGCGGTAGAAGGAGGCAGTACGATCTCACAGCAGATCGCCAAAAACCTCTACTACCAGTCCGTCAGCCGCGGGATCGATGAAAAGATCGCGGAAGTATTCATCATGTCCGAGCTTGAGGATGTTTACAGCAAAGAAGAACTGTTTGCGATCTACGCGAACATGAACTATTACGGCGACGGGTTCTGGGGACTGCAGCAGGCATCCCGGGGATACTATCAGACAAACGGAAACGACCTGACGGTTGCCCAGGCAGCCATATTAGCCGGCATTCCGAACCGTCCCGCTGTCTATCAGCTCTCAACAGGACATGAAGCGGCCCTCGCGCGCCAGCGCAGGGTATTGTCCGCCATGTTAAAAAACGAGTACATTACTCAGGAAGAGTATGAACTCGCTTTACAGGAAAATGTATGAATTTCAGTCTGCGGCCTGACCGTCTTCAAAACCGATCATCAGGCCGCCTTTTTCTGCGTAATAGCTGCACAGGCCCGTCGTAGCCTCGACGATCACATCGGCAAACGGGAATTCAGCGGCGATCAGGTCTCTCAGCCTGTAGGCTGCCTCCGGATTCAGGCAGTGAGCGATCCTGACCTTTCTGCCGTTGAAGCCGTATTTCTTCATGGCGTCCAGCGTAGCTGCCACAGCGCGCTTCATGCCTTTGACATTTGAGATCTGCTGCAGTTTGCCTTCTTCACTGGCAATGCCGATGAAACGGATACCGAGCAGTCCGGCGATCTTTGCGACAGCGGGATTGACTCTGCCGTTCTTGGCAAGATTTGCCAGGGACTCCAGGGTAAATACGAGATGCGAATGTTTCTGGTATTCATGGATCTGATCGACGATCTCTTCAAACGTCAGGTCTTCCTTGAACAGGTCCACCAGCTTTTCAATGATCAGCTGCAGCTCAGGTCCTGCCGACAGGGAATCAATCACGCAGACCTTTTTTCCTTCATTTTTCTCCATATAGTACTTGGCTGCTGTTTCCGCTGAGTTCCATGATCCCGACAGTCCGCTGGTGATCGTTACGACGAACACTTCATCAGCTCCCTCATAAGCTTCTTCATAGTCAAAGGGATTCGGGCATGATGAGGAGTTCGGTTTTTTTGTCGCGATCAGTTCAGCGACCATTTCCGGGACATCCAGGTCCTTGTTATCCACATATTCTTTCCCCTCGATCAGGATCTTGAGCGGTACGGAGCGGAAATCCACGCCCTCCAGTTCAAGAACATTTGATGAGGAGTCAGATACGATCCTTCTGTTCATAAGTCTACCTCCGTTCAATCGATCAGTCCGAGATGACGGAATGCGTTTGCCAGTCCGTCCTCGTTGATATCATCTGTAATATAATCCGCTGCTTCTTTGCATTCCTTGCCTGCGTTGCCCATTGCCACACTGTATCCGCAGCATTCAAACATCGGAATGTCCACCTTTGCATCCCCAAACGCGATGGCGTCCTTCGCGTCCGCGTGGATGTAGTCCAGCAGTACATTGATCGCATGTGCCTTGTTGATATTCTTGACGCCAAGGTCACCATAAAGAGCAGCCTCTCCGACGCCTCCCCAGGTGCCTGCCTTCAGGTCGGGGAATTCTTTGATCGAATCCAGATGATCCTGATATGATCTCAGCACAAAGCTGAATTTGTTCACATCATCACGGATCATATTGGCACCGGAGATCATATGTGAAGGAAGCGGCGGTCTGTATCCTTCCGGAACATCGGCACCCTTGCCTTTCATATAGGCGATCCTTGCCTGAAGAGAGCCCTCTTCATATCCGTCGCAGATATACATGCCGCTGTTGCATTCTTCACGGAAAATAATACCGCGTTCCGTGCACCAGTCAACTACATGTCTGACCTGTTCTTCGGTCAGTCTCTGATGCATGATCACTTTTCCGTGATCCTCAACATACGCACCGTCTCCGCCGATCATGCCGTCCAGTTCAAAATCCCAGTGCTTGGAATCGATCTCAGCTCTGGAACAGCCTGTACAGATATATACACGATGTCCGTTTTTCCGCGCATCGATGACTGCCTGTCTGGCAGATGAAGGAAGTTTTTGTTCGTAGTCAATGAGTGTTCCGTCCACATCGAGGAAAATAATCTTCTTCGTCATAAATGTCAGTCTCCTTCATCATTATTATACCTTGCAAATCCTGTCTTCCGGAACGGAACTTACAGCTGATTATGTTACAGAACAGGCTACCCTGTATCAGAAACGCACCGATTTCAAGAAAAAACAGACCTGCACGGCAGATCTGCGGTATTTCTTATTCCTGTGGTTCTTCATCAAACCTGAAGACAGATTTGGACAGGTACAGCATGATCGCGATCATGGCGACTGCCGTGATGATGAACAGCGGTTCATCCAGCGACAGGACCAGGCTCTGTCCGATCAATGCCAGGATGGTGATCATGGCGACCTTGGCGCAATAGAGCGTAAACAGATACCGGCGTTTCGAATATACGGATACCCCGAACGCAAAGTTCATGAATGATGACGGCGTGAACGGCATCATCAGGATCAGGAACAGCGTACCGGGCTTGATCCGTTTTACGCATCTCCTGGCTTTCATGACCTTCTCGTGGTTCATGGCATAGCGTTCCATCCTGTGTCCCAGGATCGCCCGCCAGAACAGGAAAGATACGGTACAGCCGATGCATGTGCCGGCCCAGCTGTACATCGCTCCGAGATAGAAACCGTACGCCGCGACATTCCATGCCACGATCGCTGTCAGCGGCAGCATCGGTATGAAGGATTCCATGGATACGACCAGGATCGGTACAAGCGGTGACAGATTACCGTATGTTTCAAGGACTGCCTGCCAGTCAAATGTTACGAACCATTGCGGAAGAGGTATATTGATCATGCCACAATCATACCACCGAAACAGTCCGCCAAGAGCGTTATTTCATAATCTTAAACAATTCTTCATGTGTAAATAAAAATACCACATTGCGTGGTATTTATCAGACCATGTCTGCAGCCATTTCCTCGAACTGCCGGGTATAGAGACTGTAGTAATAGCCCTTCTGTTTCATCAGTTCGCGATGGGTCCCGCGCTCGACCATTTTGCCGTCCCTGACGACAAGAATGACGTCCGCGTTCACGATCGTAGAGAGACGATGCGCGATCACAAAGGACGTTCTGCCCTTGATGACGATCGAGATCGCATCCTGGATCGCTTTTTCCGTCAATGTATCGATGGAAGCCGTTGCTTCATCCAGGACAAGGATCCTGGGATCCGCGATGATCGCCCTGGCAAAGGAAAGCAGCTGTTTTTCGCCTGTCGACAGCATATCACCGCCTTCCCCGACGTTGCTGTCGAGGCCCTTGTCCATCTTTTCCAGGACAAAGTCAGCGGAGACTAGCTTCAGTGCCGCAAGGATCTCTTCATCCGTCGCATCAGGCTTGCCGTACCTCAGGTTATCCCTGACTGTTCCGGAGAACAGGTGCGGTGTCTGGAGCACATAGCCGATGTTGCTGTGGAGCCACAGCTGGGAACGCTCCCTGGCATCCCTGCCGTCGATCATCACCTGTCCCTCGGTCGGTTCATAGAACCTGCACACGAGATTGACCAGTGTTGATTTGCCTGCCCCTGTCTCACCGACAATGGCGACATTGGTTCCCTGGGGAACATTCAGGTTGAAGTGTTCAAGGACTTTCTCCGTACCGTCAGGATAGACAAAGCTGACATCACGGAATTCCACGTCCCCGTACAGTTCTTCCCAGTTTTCTTTCTTCGGGTTGAATGTATCTCCGTACTTTTCGATCACTTCCGGACGGTCTGCCACATCAGACTGGGCTGCGAGCAGGTTTGTCAGTCGTTCAATGTTGACCTGAATAGCAATCAGTGCGGAAATCGTCTGGATGATACTCTGGATCGGCTCCATCATACCCAGCGCATAGGAGACGAATACGGATAATGTACCGATCCTGATCACGCCTTCCATACTCAGGCTTCCGCCCTTCCAGAGCACGATCGCAAGTGCTGCGGAGCTCATCATCGTGACAGCTGCCGAGAACAGCGCAGAGTAATGTGTCGCGTGAATGGATGTCCGCTTCATTTCCGTTGTATCTTTTTTGAAATCCTCGTTGATCGTATCTTCAATGACGAGCGTCTTGATCGAACGGGCACCGGTAATGCCTTCGTTGAAGTTTCCTGTGATCTTTGAATTGACTTCACGGATCACACGGTTCAGCGTGACAAGATGTTTCTGGAACCAGCTGATCAGCAGGACAGCGATCGGCACAAGGATCAGCACATACATTGCGAGTCTTGCGTTGATCCTCAGCATAACGATCAGGACAAAGAGGATATAGGAACCGTTCCAGACGATATCCATCATTCTCCAGGCGACAAGTTCACCGATCTTGCCGGTATCGCTCATCACGCGGGCATGGATATAACCGACGTTGTTCTGGTTGAAATAAGAGAATGACAGTGTCTGCAGATGGTTGAATGAAGCGTTGCGCAGATCCCTGTCCACGTTCATCTCGATCTGGCCGCACCAGTAGACGCTGATATAGTTGTCCAGCACCTGGATCAGTAATGTCAGGATGTAAAGCGCCGCAAATACCGGCAGCGTGTCCAGCGTTCCCAGTGCGATGAAATGGTCGATCGCATAGCTGTTGAACAGCGGATACGCGCTGTCGATCATACTGCTGATGACCGCCAGGATCACAGCGAGGATGATCGTCTTTTTATATGGCTTCGCGAAGGGAATGACCCTGCCGATCCCGAACCAGGGCAGAGAAACGTTCTTCTTTTCTTCGTTCATTCTGCCACCTCCTGGCTCATCTGAAGGTCATAGATCCTGCGGTAGATCGAATGATTGTTCAGGAGCTCTTCATGCGTGCCGATCTCGGCGACCTTCCCGTGGTCCAGCACTGCGATCTGATCGGCATTCATCAATGTCGTGATGCGGTGCGCGATCAGGATGACCGTCGACTCCTCGGATGCTTCACGGAGCGATCTGCGGATCTTTGCGTCTGTTTCCGCGTCTACTGCGGAAAGCGAATCATCAAAGACCATGACAGGCGGTTTCCTGATGAGCATCTGGGCAATGGCAGTCCTCTGTTTCTGGCCGCCGGAAAGTGTTACGCCGCGTTCGCCGACAAAGGTATCGTAGCCTTTGTCAAAGTGTTCGACCGCCTCATCCAGGGCAGCGCGTCCGGAAGCTTCCCGGATCTCCGCCATATTCGCGGACTGCCTTGCGATCTTGATGTTTTCCGACAGTGTGCGGGAAAACAGGAACGGTTCCTGCAGCACCATACCGATGTTGGTGCGCACCCACTCTGCCTTCATATCGGCAATATCCACTCCGTTGATCGTGATCTTTCCATGTCCTTCCGGCAGATCATACAGTCTGTCCAGCAGGTACATCAGCGTGGACTTGCCGGAACCGGTACCGCCGAGAATACCGAACGTCGTTCCCTGCGGGATCGTAAAGGATACATCCTGCAGTACTTCCGCATTTCCGTTTTCATAGGCAAAGGTCACATGATCAAAGACGATGTCCCCGTTCAGATCAGGCGTGAGGGCACCCGGCTTATCCTGTTCTGCTTCGGAATTCATGATGTAGCGCAGACGTTCGACCGAAATACCGGCCTTGGACATCTGTGAAATGACTCTTCCAAGTGATCTGACAGGCCATGTCAGCATCAGGTTATAGGAAACAAACGAGATATAACCGCCTGCTGTCAGCTCTCCCCTGACACACAGTATCGAGCCGAAGATCGTGACCGTCAGGATCTGCAGTCCGGAGAACAGGTCGCTGACTGCCCAGAACTGTGACAGGATGCGCATCAGCTCGATCCACATATTCGTATAATCCTTGTTCTGGTCTTCAAAACGCTCCCGTTCGTATTTCTCCCTGCCGAACGCACGGACGACTCTCACACCGGTCAGGTTTTCCTGAGCGATCGATGAAAGCTTTCCTTCTTCCTCATCGGCGTTCCGGAACGCGTTTCCGATCCGTCTGTGGAACAGGAAGGAATAACCGATGATGATCGGGATATAGCACAGCGAGACCATCGTGAGTTTCGGGCTGATCGTAAACATGAAGTACAGTGACAGGACGATCAGCACGGTGATCCTGACCAGCGCTGTCAGCTGTTCGGACAGGAACATCTTGATCGTTTCCACGTCGGATGTGCATCTCTGGATAATATCACCGGTACGGTTTTCACTGTGCCAGGAAAAAGGCAGGTGGATGATATGGTCAAAGAGCGTATCACGCATCCGCTTGACCAGTGTCTCCGCGCCTTTGGAATTGTTCAGGCGGAATTCATACCGGCAGAAAGCCCCGACCAGTGCGACCATGACGACCGTGAACGCAATGTAATGCAGATGGGTACGCAGGAACGGCGCTCCGCCGATCTTTGCGATCTGCGCATTGACCCATGCCGGAAGCGTTGATTCCTTTGTACCGATCACTGAGTCGACCGTATAACCGAGGATCTTCGGGTTGATCAGGTCCAGGAGCGATACGAGGCACGCGAAAAGCATACTGCAGAAGAAATAACGCTTGCTGCCGTTGAGAAAATATAGGACCAGACTGTTTCCGGATTCAAATCTTTCCTGTTTTTTTGTCATCAAGCATTATTAAAACAGGATTCATGTTTTTAAACAAGACATATCATCCAAGCACTGTGTCGAGGATCATCATAACGGTGAAGCCTGCTGCGAATGCGATCGTGCCGGTATTGGAGTGTTCTCCCCGGCTCATATCCGGGATCAGTTCCTCAACCACCACATACATCATCGCGCCTGCGGCAAAACTCAGAAAATACGGCAGGAACGCGGAAACAGTGCCGACTGCCGCGGTCGTCAGCAGCGCTGCGGCCGGTTCGACTGCTCCGGAAAGAACGCCCATGACAAAGGCTTTGCCCTTGGACATGCCTTCTGCCTTCAAAGGCATGGAAATGATCGCGCCTTCCGGGAAGTTCTGTATTGCGATGCCAAGCGCCAGTGACAAGGCAGCCGCTGATGAGATCGCGGTGCCCTTCAGCAATGCCGCATATACCACACCCACAGCCATGCCCTCAGGTATGTTGTGGATCGTTACTGCCAGCAGCATCTTTACAGTTTTCGGCAGATCTGAGCGCGGCCCTTCAGGGACATCGCTGTTGAGATGCAGATGCGGGACACTGCGGTCGATCACAAGCAGGAACAGGATCCCTGTCCAGAAACCGATGGTTGCCGGAACAAACATCAGGTCCCCGAGATGCTTTGACTGTTCCATGGACGGAATGATCAGGCTCCAGATACATGCGGCAGTCATGACACCTGCCGCAAAGCCTGCCAGGATCCTTTCCGTGCCGATCCTGATCTCTTTCTTCATCAGGAAGACGCATGCACTTCCCAGAGATGTTCCTATAAACGGTATCAGAATACCCAATAATAACTGTTCAGACATAAAACCTCCTATTAAGTTAGCCTTAACTAACTATAGCACAAGATACAGTTAATGCCAGCCTGATGATCACAAAAAAGGACTATCCAAAACAAGTTGGGGAAAACGAAAGCTTCAAAGAATTCCGGGGCTTTCGCCCCGGACAAATTCATAGCGTATGTATTTCGTGTGTCTGCTTTGGCGGGATCATATCATCCTGCCCATACCTCGCCTATTTTTTATTCACTCACCGACCCTGATATAATATGCCGTTTCTTCTCCCGAAACTGTATCTTTCAGCGTCAGTCTGTACATACCGACTGCATCTTCACCGAAGAGCGTCTTCGGCCAATCGGAGAAATATCCCGATGTCAGCGTGACACTGCAGGGATAATCCCCCAGCCGTTTTCTTCCGGGGACAGCAGCCAGCCAAGCGTGCTGTCACCATATACATCATCCGTGATTTTGACCTGGCTTTCCAGTTTGACGATGATGATATCCGCATCTTTGATCTCTTCAGCGCCGCCGTCCATTTACTGGAAATAAAAGTCCTCTTTTCCCAGCCTCGCTTTCAGGAATTCCACTGTTACATTCGACGCTTCATAAATGTTGTTGATCCCGGAAAGTGTCAGCGGGCTGTTTCTGTCCAGCCAGTGCTCACTCAGCGGCTTCTCCGTGATCTTGAATTTCACCGTCTTATATCCGCCGTAATTGTTGATACCGTGGAGCGTGGCGGAAGCTGTTCCTTTTTTGATGTTGTTTGCGTAGCTTACAATCTCATAATCCACACCATAAACAAGATCTGTTGTCTTGTTGATCAGTGCTTTTGTGAATGAACTCCCGTCCAGCGTAACTGCTTCCCCTGTGTATTGCCGAGAAGTGACTGTGAACACCGCTTTACTGATGTCCGCCCCTTTGGAAATCACCCGGTAGTACCCATACGCTGTGCCGGTGTAATTATTCCTCCCGGTGACGGTGACCCTGATCTTTGAACCAGCAGGCACTTTGTCTTTTGCGCCAAGCAGTGTATATGTACCGTCCTCATTGTCCAGCTCATATACATATGACTTCAGATAATCCGTCCCCGCCTTCAGGGCTTTTTTGTCTGTATCCTTCAGGGAAGGCGTGCTCTTATACTTACCGGCAGTACTGCTGTACACAACATCTTTCACCGTAACTTCCGTTTCAGGGATATCTTTCAGCAGAATGTTATAATACACAACCTGTGAATCCGTCCCTTTGTAGTTGCCTTTAAACTTCACTGTGGCGGACCCTGTTCCGATCCTGGTAATGCCGGTATAGGTGACTGTATAGTCCCTCCCTTCGGCAAGCAGCCCGAGTTCTTCGTCATACACCCGGATCTGTGCTTTCGCCCCGCCTTTTGCATACGGTACTTCTTCTTCATATGTAATATCATCCAGTGTAATTACTTCACTGTTTGGCAGAATGGTGAACTTCACGGTACGTTTGCCGGTGAATCCCCTTCTTCCTTCGACCTGGACAGAAGCAGTCCCTGCATTCACATTGTTTGTATATGTGTCCTCCAGGATCACGAAGTCTTCCGGTTCCAGATCAATACCGTTATATGTCAGTCCGAATCCATCCTGCAGTGTCTGCGGTTTCCCGTTATACATATATGTCCCGATATTTGCATTCTTCATCTTTTTGTCAGTCAGGGAGATACCGGTCACCTTCATACTCACAGTCCTTCTGCCGGTGTATTTCCCGGTGCCTTCAATCACAAATCTCAGTGTCCCGGTATTTCGGTAAGCCGAAGGTATTTCAGCAACGATAAAGTCATCCGGATACACCAGCTTCTGCTTCCCGTTTTTCACGGTCAGGTTCGGGATGATTTCTTCTTCGAAGTTATCCCCGTCAAGATCCTGGTATTTCACGCTCTTCGCAGAAACAGTGAGTTTGTTTACCGGGATCAGGGTATTCCCCTTTGGCACGACAGATGCTTTGACAGTGATCTCACCGGAATAATTACCCTTTCCCTGAATGGTAAGTGTCACTTCACCGGGACTCTTCCTGTCCCAGTCCTCACCGTCCAGCGTGTACGCAGCGATCGTATAGTCGGTTCCTTTGACAAGCTTCTTCGTACCGAAATACACCACTGGTGCGGGATTCAGCATCTTTCCCGTCGTCTGCAGGGTCAGTTCTTCCGTCCTGACCCTTTCATCCTGCAGGGATAACGGCAGGATTTCAAACGTGATCGTCTCACTTCCGGTGTAGTTGCCCTTCATCTTCAGGGTGATCGTCGCCGTTCCTGCTTTGATGTTGTTCTTATATGTGAGGGTATAATCCGTCCCTGCCTTCAGCAGCTGCCCGGAGTCATATACCTGCACTGCCGGTTTGATGGCAGAGCCGGTGTATTCAAATGTCTTCGGGACCTCATTGGTGTAAATGCCATCCTGCGTGACTTCGACTGTGAAATCATCGCTGAACTCCCCTGACCGTACGGTAATCACCGCTATCCCTTCAGAAACACCTGTCACGACACCGGTTTCACTGACCGGGGCGATTTCAGGATTACTGCTTTCAAATGTCACTTCCTGGTGAGTTGCGTTCTTCGGTTCAATGGCATATATGATCTGTATTTCTTTTCCAATCGGCAGGTATTTCACTTCGTTCAGGATACGGATCCCCCTGACCGGGATCTCGGTAACAGTCACTGTCACGGAAGCACTCAGCCCACCGTCATTTGTTTTTGCGGTAATGACAGCCGTACCGATGGAGACTGCCCTGACAAGACCGTCCCGGTCCACTTCCGCAGTTTCCGGATGGTCCGAAGACCATGTCACTCTCTTATCAGAGGTATCCAGGGGCATCACTTTCGCA
Source organism: Solobacterium sp. (assembly GCA_017421125.1). Lineage (GTDB taxonomy): Bacteria > Bacillota_I > Bacilli_A > Erysipelotrichales > Erysipelotrichaceae > Bulleidia. The sequence continues at coordinate 24,754 of JAFOMZ010000098.1, read as the reverse complement.
ACCAGCTGTTTTTCTGTTCCTTCCTCAAGCGCAATATCAGAAAGGACTGTTTCCTCCATGGTTGCCGGATCAAATTCAATGATCTGTATGCTTTCCGGATGGGCAATGACAGTCACCGTGCAGGCATCCGCAAGCTGCCCGCTTTCCGTCAGGGCAACAATAATCGCCGTCCCTCCTTTCAGTGCCGTTACCAGTCCGTTTTCGTCAACTGACGCAGCGAATTCATTATCAGATGACCATGTCACCTTCGTACTGATGGCATCTGCCGGCAGAACTTCTGCCGTAAGCTGGTATGTTTCACCTTTTTCCATCACCACATCTTTCTCGGAAATCGTTACGGAAGAAACTTCCGGTTTTATGATAACCTGATGCTCAGCAAAGACATCCGGATCAGAAACAGACCTTGCAGTAATCACAGCTGTTCCGGGCGCCACCGCAGTCATCTTTCCTTCATCATCGACAGCAGCGGTCTCCGGATGGTCACTTTCCCAGGTCACACTGCGATCATCCGCCTCTTCCGGCAGGACTGTGACCGTGAAGTTCACCTGGGTTCCCGGTATGCAGACTGTCGGTTCTGAGACATTGAACACCAGCGATGTCACATGGACGACCTCTTGTTCATCAGGAATATCAAAACAGTCAGTGTACTGGTAGTTGTCACTTCCCGGTCCGCTGTAAACCCAGTACCTCACCTGGTCACCGGTCGTTTTGATGCCGTAGATTCGGCCTCTGTTCATTTCACTGTCTTCCAACGCATAGACCTTCCTGACTGTTCCGTCAGTTTTAATGAGGTATACACTGTCCTGCCGGGAGGCAAGGAACTGGTCATGATAAGAATCGAGCGATGTGAAATTGTCTGTCCAGGCACCTTCTCCATCCAATTTATCCCATGTGCCGTTCAGTTCCGATGTCAGAACACGGTCTGTCCCGTCACTGTAGTCATGGACCCAGATTCCTGATGCAGGATCTTTCTTCGTATACGCGTAAAGCTTCCCGGCAGATGGGATCTTTGTCGTGCTGTCTTTCCACCAGTTCACCGGGTATTCTTCGAGTGCCAGCGTATTGTATACATTCTCGTCTTTCGTATTGAGCCAGTCTGTTGTACTGTGGCCTTCTTCTCGCATTCCTTCTCTGCTTCTCAGGAAATTGGCGTGACCGCAGTACATGACATAGTTCTCGTCCTGATCATCCTTTACTGTATCAACATAATATGTCTTCCCACTGATCACCACGGCATTCCAGGCATGGCTGAGTTCAGGACTTCCGATAATGTCACATTCAATCCCGGCCTGGTTCAGCAGGTATTTATAAGCAAGCGCGTAACCGCGGCTCGTGGCTTCACCCATGACCAGCGCATCATAAATACTCCGGCTGTTCCCTGTCGTGTCAACTGCTGTCTCGGTCACGAGCACATCATGCAGGTACAGTGCTTTCTGTTCATCATTCCAGCTGCTGTCAATACCGGAGAGGATCCGGGAGATTCTTTCGTCAAACAAATCGATATCTGACTGTGTGTATCCGGGATACTGCAGAGTATATGTCCCGACATATGTAAAGTTTGTCGTATGGCTTCCTGTCCCGGTCACATAGAACAGCTGCGGATTATGGGTGATCAGGTAATAGAACACATAATCGCTGTCTTCTTCCGGAATCTGCAGGTCTGCGACGTCCAGGATGTGTTCCTGGTTAGCTGCCGCTTCAATCAGCCTCCTGGTGAGTTCGTCAAAGTAATCCTCCACCGGAAAACGATTTCCGCCTTCTTCAGAAGCGGGAATGTCGAAATAATCAAATTGCAGTTCGCCGTTAATATCCGGGTTGCAATAAACATCATATCTGACTGTATCGTTAACGGTCTGAATCCCGTAAATACGTCCGTATGCCAGTTCGTCTTCATCAAGCTTTCCGATTTCACTGACAGTCCCGTCTGTTTTGACGGTATAAACCGCATCCTCCTGGGAAGCAAGGAAGAAGTTATGATAAGAATCGAGCGAGGCATAATATTTCGTGTAATAAGATCCGGGATTTGCGGGATCATGCCAGATACCCTGGAGTTCGTCGGTCAGGAGGCTGTCCGTACCTGAAGAATAATCATGAACATAGATATTCTTGTCATTTTTTGTATACGCCCAGAGGGACTGCACAGCGGGAATCCTTGTTTTACATTCAGACCAGTAAGCTCCCGGATATGACTCCATCGCCAGTGTATCGAAAACAACATCCCCCCTGGTGTTCACCCAGTCATCGGAATCATGTCCCGCTTCGATCATTTCATCCCTGCTTAACAGGAAGTTTTCGTGGCTGCAGTACATCCTGTAAGTGCCTGTCGGGTCATCAAAGGTCACATCCACATAATATGTCATGCCATTCAGCGTAACAGCATTCCAGGCATGTACGAGTTCATCGCTTGATATGATGTCGCATGCAATCCCGGCCTGGTTCAGCAGGTATTTATAAGCAAGCGAGTACCCCTGGCACACAGATGTCCCTTCGACAAGTGCGTTATACGCGTTGGATTTTGAATATGTTTCGTCATATGTATTGTTAATGACCAGGACGTCATGGAGGTACAGCGCCTTCTGTTCGTCATTCCATGAATTGTCGATGCCTGAAAGGATTTCCGATACCTTTGCATGAAAAGCATCGATATCCGACGATGTGTAATTATCGTACTGCAGGGCATATGTCGTGACCATTCCAGTTGCCGGATTGGAAAAAAAACCAATTTGCCCCTTCACATAGAAAAGCTGCGGATTATTGTTGATAAGGTATTGAAATACATTGCCCGCTTCGCTTGCCGGGATCCCAAGATCTCTGACATCCAGTTCACCGTCACGGATTAAGGCAGCAGCTGTCAGCCGATCGGTAAGCTCATCAAAGTTCTCATCGATAGGGTATGTAAAACCTCCGGCAAAAGCAGACGCTTCTTCTCTGCTGTAAAGCATGCTGCCTTCCTGAAGGATGTGCGCAAAGCCGTCATACTCAACGTAATATTCTTCATCCGGCACATCTTCGTATGATTCATCCGCGGCCTCCGGTTCAGTTTCTTCACCTTCTGTTACGTCAGCCTCTTCAGAGATCTCAGCTTTTAAACCCGTTTCAGTATCTTCCTCAGCGGATTCTTCCTCTTCCAAAACTTCCCCGGATCCGGTTTCTTCCGTCACCTCGGGCAGTGTTTCTGTCATTTCTTCTTCTCTTATTGTTTCCGATTCCTCTTCCGCAAACACTGTCATGTTCTGTGTCATACACAGAACAAAGCTCAGCATTACGCGAAGCCATAAGACAATACGTTTCTGCTTCATACGACCCTGCTTTCCGGCATATGTTTCTGAATGCCATTGTTACAGAAAATTATACCATTGAACCGTATTTCTTTATGTCCTGCGTGAGCTTTTTTCAGACCGGTTTCATCCGAACCTCGCATCAATTCGCCGACAACAGTCCGGAAATCTCCTTGGTTTTTGGGCTGACGTTCATTTTTATCCGGACATCCAGACAGGGAAAAAAAAGAACAGGTTTACCCTGCTCTTATAACTGCGGATATATGTATTCTTCGATCAGCCGGAGCACGTTTCCGCTGATACGGCTCTCGGCACAGGCTGTGACGACTGCGCCTTTGTCTTCATATACGATCGTGTATTGTTCAAATTTGCCGTCTGCCCTGTAGGAATCGTGTTTTCCCCGCCAGAACAGATATCCGTATCCTTCCCGGCCGTTGTCCGCCTGTTTCCGTGTCGATTCCCTGACCCATTCTTCAGGCACCAGCTGTTTCCCGTTCCATCTGCCCTTCTGTTCATACAGCAGGCCGAACTGATGCAGTTCGTCGACTGTCAGGAACAGTCCGCCGGCACCGAATGTATTGCCGTTGGGATCGGTCTCCCATGTAGGAAGCTGGATGCCCATCGGTTCAAACAGCCTTGGCATCAGATAATGGACCAGGTCTGTACCGCTGCGCCTCTGTACCAGGAGCCCTGCAAGATACTGTCCTGAATTGTTGTAGACAAAATGTGTTCCCGGCCGGTATACGAACGGCCTGGACAGCGCAAGCTGTGCCCAGTTCCTGTTTTCGTAATACGGTCTGTCCGCTCCCATCAGGAATCCCTTCTCCTGTCCAAGACACATGGTCAGAAGATCCCTGACAGTCGCCGCAGCCAGGTTATCCGATATGACTTCAGGCAGGTCATGCGGGAACGCATCGACCAGTTTCTCATCCAGACAGAGCAGCCCTTCCCTGACGGCGATGCCGACTGCCGCGGATGTGAAGCTTTTTGCGGCAGAATACACGTTCCTTCTGAACGGTGCCTCCAGCATCCAGCGTGCTTTCTGTTCATGATCCTGTGAAACGATGATGCCGAGCAGTCTCGCTTCCTCAGCATGTCCGATCAAACCGCTTAATTCCATGTGATCATCCTTTCTTTAAAGAGGTGATGCCCTTTACCATCAATAATGTACCCATCAGTGAGATCAGGGACCCGATCAGCAGGACAGTTGACACTGCCAGATGATCCATCAGCACACCGCCCAGCATTGACGCGATGATGCCGCCGATCGTTGTTGTCCATGCGATCACTGCCTGTCCCTGGTTGCGGTCCTGTTCATCAAAGTGCTTGTTTGCGAAATATACGGACGAAGGGATCAGCAGCGCATAGCCCAGCATCTGCAGGCCCATGCTCAGATACAGGGACCTGATATCCGGGGAAAGCCATACAAAGAGATGCTTGATGCTGAAGCAGATGCCTGCCAGCACCATGATGCTGTCGACATCCTTCTTCTGCATGATCCTGGCAAACAGGAACATCGGAGGAAGCTCCACCATTGCCTGGATGAACAATGCCGTTCCCTGGTTTGAGGCATTCCCTCCGACATTTGTGATGACATGGATCATGAAGTTGTTTATCAGCATGTGGCATGTGTAGATCATGATCATCCCTGCCAGTACCGGCAGGATATGTCTGTATTTGCGGAAGAACTGTCCGTAATTGATCTTTGTGCTCCCGCTTTCAGGTGTTTCCTTTTCCGCCTGCGGTGTTTCAAGCGTCTGCACCGCAGCCAGTGTGACCAGGGCCATCACCATGTAGATCAGCGGCAGATATCCTGCCGGAGCTTTTCCGCTGTGAAAGCTCAGACTCAGGAACTGTCCGATCAGGAAAGATCCCACAGCATACGCTGCAGAGCCAAGTCCTCTGCACAGTCCGTAATTGATCGTCTGTCCCACCTTCTCATAGATAAATGCGATGGAGTTGATAAACGGCAGTCCGGACGAAGCAGCGCTGAAGCTGACTGTCGTCAGTGCCAGCAGAAGGAATGACGCATCCGGCATGAAGTACATTGCCAGCGCAATGACTGCCGTAACGATCAGTGTGATGGATACGAACCCTTTTTCGGTCAGCTTATCCGAGCGGTCGATCAGCGGCGCGAATACTGCCTGCAGAATGACGCCGAATATACTGACGCAGGAAAGAACGGCTCCTACCGCAGAATTGGAAAATCCCTTTGCCAGCAGGAAGTTTGCCGCATAGCCGACTGTCGAGCAGATCAGGAACATGTAGAATATGTTGATCAGTGCATATTTGAGATTCAGATACTTGTATTTCACGTAATACCTTTCCTTGCAATCAGAACTTTCCATGTGTTCCGCCATGTGTCTGTCCGTCTGTCGTATGTGTTTCCGAGCCCTTTGATGAAGTCTTCTGATCGATCTTGCGGCGTGAGATGACCGTATCGACCAGACGGTTTCTGGAGATGCCGATATTTACACTGTCCTTTACGACATAGGAATCAGCTTTTTCTTTAGTATATACGCTCTTGAGCTGTGACTTCATTGCGCCTGTGGGCAGAAGCGCGCCGAGAGCGCCGAGCAGAAGTGACAGCGGGATCCAGATCAGGCTGAGTGCCTTTTTCGGAAGATTTCCCTTGTCATAGGGTTTTCCTGTTTCAGCCTGTACGAGGAACTGATCTGCCAGATCCGTATATGCATCAAAGACCTTGTAATAATTGCCCTTGCTCATGTCAGACTTCAGCTGTTTGATCAGGTATTCCTGACCGGCATTGGTAAACGCGCCGATCGCTTTTCCTTTTGTGGACAGAGCAAATTCCCTGTCCTCTTCACTGATGAGGAGCAGGACGCCGCTGTCTGTGGGACCGTAACCCAGACCGTTGAGATCAAAGAACTGGTCTGCGTATGTCTGTACATCCATACCGTCCAGTGTGTCTGTCAGAGCACCGGCGACGGTAATGCCGTGTTCCGTACTGACCGCATCCATTTTCTGGATCAGGGCTGTCAGCTGGGAACCGTCCAGTTTCCCGGTAAAGTCCGTCATCCGTTCAGCGGAAGTCTCTGCCGGTCTTGCAGGGACCCTGTGCTGTTCAAACAGATCTTCTGCATAGTCCAGGTATTCATCAACGCACTCATAGATATCTTCATCCGACAGGAACGCGTTCCAGATCCGTTCAGACTGGGCATCATCGATGTACTGGGCAGCGTTTCCCGCACCGTATACATAGATTCATCCGAATCGACTGCCAGTATGATCCCGTCGGCAGACGGCGCATGCGCATTGTATTCACTGACAGCATAATCGACCAGGCTTCCGGTATTTGTTTCATCGAGCAGCAGGAGTACCGAATATCCTGTTTCCCGCAGGATCTCCTGCGCTTCTTCATTCAGTTCTGCTTTCTGGGCAGCCGTCAGATACCCGTCATAGTCCAGTATAAATTCATCACCCTGGGCAAAGACCGGTACAGCCAGTGTGCTCATCATCAGGGATATGACTGCCGGCAATAATACTTTCTTCATCATTCTCCCCTCCTTAATGCAGCAGGTTTGCGAGCAGATAGATGGCTGCCGCAATGCCTGCGCCGTATACAGCGAACCATTTCCGGTAGGCAGACCGGTCGATCGGAAGATCACCGACGAATTTTCCGGTCTGTCCGTTCATCGCGAATGTATATGTTTTGTCATTCCAGACTGTATTCAGGATCCATACAGGATACAGGACATATCTTGCCTGAATATCCGGGAGTATCTGTGAGAATGTCTCCTGAACATCCGTATAGTCCGATACACTGTCCAGGAAGATATCCCTGACCGACTTTTCCAGACGTTCTCTTGCCCTTTCGATCGTTTCATCCGTACCGATGCTGTAACGGTCGGCGGAATATCCGGCAAGATATCCGGGATTGAACACAGCAGCTTCCGACAGATCAAACGGCTCGATCGATTCCATCAGGTCATCCGGCATCTTGACAGAAGCATCCACAGGGATCGCTTCAAAGCGCAGCGTTCCCTTACGGAACAGCTTATATATCTTTGTTTCCGTTACCTCTTCATCATTCTCTTTCCATGTATTCTCTGTTTTGGCATCATAGGAGAACTTGGCGTCTACATCCGCATCAAAGATCCAGTAAGGTACATAGATTCCTTTGATCTCATCAATATGATTTCCTTCGGTAAATGCTTTGGGAAGAAGCTTCTTTCCTTTCAGGTGTTTTTCAAACTCCGCCCTGGCCGCATCCTTGTTCAGCTTGAACGGAATGACATACTCAGGCCTCAGGGCATCAGAGACCTGATCGTTCATTACGACAGGATTGTCACAGTACGGGCAGGTGGCTGACGCAGTCGTTTTGTCGGTCAGTATCGTACCTCCGCATGAACGGCAGATATATTCGGCCAGTCCAGCCAGTTCACTGTCATCCCACTGACCGGCTTCGATCACACCGTTCCATGAGTCGTCTTCCGACACTGTTGTCTGCAATGGTGCCGCATTGAATTCTTCAACAGTATATTCACTGTCGCAGAACGGACAGCAAAGTTTCTGTTTTTCACTGCTGAACTCAAGCGGGCCTCCGCAGTTGGGGCATTTATATTCGCTTATTGTCGTCATAAAACCTCCTGAAGCAGCTGCTGTATTCTCATTATAATATGAGTCTGCCTGTTCTTCATTTATCAGAACCTGCGCAACTGTACCACAATCAAAAAAATATCCGCTTATGCAGACCTTTCCATCATTTCAATGATCAGGGAAGGATCGTGTACCCTGCTTCCGCAAGCACTTCCAGAGCCCTGTCATAGTTTTCTTCCCTGACCAGGATGTAATCGGTATTGAATGTCGACACAGCAAAGATCCCGATCCTGTTCTCTGCCAGAATACGGGACAGGTCCGCAAGGATCCCGATCAATGAGAAATCCAGGATGCCCCGGATGCGGAACGCTCTCCAGCCATCCTCCCTGTCTTTCACGCCTGCGGGCACGTTTTCTGTACGGCATACCAGAGAGATCTCCTCATCCGTTCTGCCGACAAAATAAAACTCATCATCCAGGCAGATATCCGCTGTTCTGCCTGCTTTGCATACAGACAGACTGTACGGCAGTTTTTCCAGTTCCATATGATCAACCCGCTCCATCCGTTTATTATCATACCGCTGCTGATCATGCCATAGTGTGACTGACTTTCATAAATCGGATTTTTCCATACGCTTTTTTTATTTACAAAAGTCTGTTTTTGACATAATAATGCGCGATGTTTGAAAAATGGTTTCATAAGGTTTTACGCATGATTATCGCAATTATCAATATCCGTTACATCTTTGTGCAGCATAATGCTTTTTCTATGTAAATTTCACTTATATTTACAGTTCTTTGAAAAAAATTAGAGTAAATATCTTGTGTTGAAATGGTTTTAGGTGAAATAATATATGTTGACATCAAAAGGAGAACAACACTATATGAACTGGCAGAACAGACCTGATTTCAATGATCCGTGTGCAAAAACCAAGACCCGTGCACACAACACATTCGGCGGGAAGACAGTAGAGATCCTATACGGCGCGAAAGACGCTGACGGAAATCCGACTGAACCGAAGGATACGATGGAAGGAATCGGCCGCTGGACCGGTATCGAGGTGAACGGAAAATATCTGATGTTTACATGGCAGCATTCCGCTGAAGAAGGCGGTGCTGTTGAATATGGAACAGAGTACAAGGAAGATGCACTGAATGTCATGGAAGACGGCATCCTGAAAAAGCAGTCACTGTGCCGTGAAGCAGAAGCAGTCCTGAAAGAGATCGACAGCGAAGACGCTGAAGCCAAGATCGCTGCGATCAAAGAAGCATGGAATGCACTTCCCAACTGGGAAACCCCGAAAGAAGAAGAATATGCTAAGCGTTTCGAACTGGTATCAGGCAGATATGATTCCCGTGCCGAAACAGTCAAGGCTAACCGTACACTGAAAGAAGCAGTGCTTGCCAAGGCTGAAGAGATCAAGGAAGTCACAAACTTCAATGAAGCAAGAAAACAGCTGAAAGCACTCCGCGGTGAACTGAGCGACATCGGTTCCGCAGGAGCTTCCACAGATGATGATCTGTGGGGCCGCTTCAACGCGATCGAAAACGATCTGCGCAGAAGACAGAGAGAATATTTCGACAACCTCGACGCAAACCGCGCAGCCGCAAGAGCAAAGAAAGAAGAAGTCATCGAAAATGCGAAGAAACTCGCTGACAATCCTTCCAACTGGAAGGCTGCAGGCGAACAGCTGAACAACCTGTTCAACGACTGGAAAGCAGCAGGAAGCGCAGGACGTGAAATTGACGATGAACTCTGGCAGTTATTCAATAACGTACGCCAGGACTTCTTCGCACGCAGACAGGCATTCTTCGATGAGCGCAACGCTCAGTGGGCAAAGAGCATCGAAACAAAGACAGCCCTGATCGAAGAAGCAGCTGCTATCACAGCTGAAAAGAACTACAGCAAGGAAAAGACAGAGCGTATGAAGGCTCTGGACAGAGAATGGAAGACAGCAGGTTATTCCGGGAAGAATGACAACGACCGTCTCTGGGATGAATTCTGCAAAGCAAAGGAAGAATTCTGGAGTGCTAAGAAAGCGATCGCCGACAAACGTTTCCAGGATCAGATCGATGCCAGACAGGCAAAGGTCGAAGAACTCAACAAGCAGATCGAAGACCTCGAATACCGTATGACGATCGTACCGAAGCCTGCAATGAAAAAGGATCTCGAAACATCCGTCTATCTGAAGAAGGGCGAGATCGAATCCGTACAGAAAGAGATCGACGATCTCAAGACAAAGCTCAGCTGAATCTTATAAAGGAACCGCGGATAAACGGTTCCTTTTTTCTTTGTGTCAAGCAGTTCCTGCGGACTGCGGAAAAAAGCAGGGGATGTTCCCCTGCTCTTCACCATACCGTTCTGCTGAATGTCATCTTCCCCCAGTGGTAATTTGTCTTCGCAATATGATCAGCTGACTCTTTGATCTGTTCCTGCTGTGACGATGTCACATGCCCTTCGATCACATAATAAGTAAGTCCTCTGTGCGTCAGATGCGAACCCGTTGTATACTCAGCGGATGCCTGTTCATACAGTTCCTTGAGTGTTTCGAGTTCGGATGTTTTGTAGGTACCGTACATGAGAATCGTTTTTTCTTTCATTACTGTCCTCCCTGTATTCTTCCGATCATTGCCTGAAGACGAATGATCTGATCGTTTGTCTGACTGCATTCCTGCTGCATTCTCTCCATTGCCCGGTTCAGCACCATGACCCTGTCACAGCCCGGATCATCAAGGATCGCCGAGATCTCGGACAGATGCAGTCCTGCTTCGCGGTATTTCAGGATCATGCGGAGCCGCATCAGCGACTCAGCGTCATACTGTTTGAAGTTCTGTGAACCTGTTCTGCATACAGGTTTCAGGAGACCGGTCCTGTCATAGTAAAAGAGCGTCTTTCTGGTCACTCCCGTGAGTGCGCAGATCTCCGATACACTGTACAGATGGATCGATGTGTCCCTTAGGGAACGGTATGTCTGTTCTTCCGTCATCCTGCTTACCTGCAGGCAAATCTTAGCGGAAGGTTCAGACTGTATCCATGCCCAAAATATTTCCAAAACGATCAGGGTTTTTCCTGGTGTTCCGCCTTTCTGCGGGCAACTGCTTCCTCCATGCGCCGGGCATCGCTCCGCCTGATCCCGTTCAGGGCGTCTTCCCGGTTTTCGTAGATCTCATCCGGTTCAAGAACATTCAGCCAGCCGCATACCCTGCACTGCCATACCGGCAGATGATCATCAAAGCCCTCCTGTTCATTCAGATGTTCCAGGCACTGATCACAGTACCATTCCACATCCGGGAATCTCTGATCGAATGCGTCCCCGTAATATACCGGCTCGTATTCTTCCGGGAAAAACAGGAAATGGATCTTGTCACGCAGTGTTCCATCTTCACTTGCCTGTCTGTGCACGGCGATCATGGAGCTGTCGAACATTCTCAATACCCTGCCTGCTTCATTTCTCAGAAGTCCTCCGATCAGCAGCCAGAGATAAGCTGTTGCCAGGCTCTGTCTGTCATACAGAGTCAGCTGATACGCTGCATTGTAAAGGATCCCGTCAAAGCATTCATCATCCATGGGAAACGGCTCGCTGTTCTTACTGTACTCATCCATTTCTGCCCTGTTTTCAGCCATTTCCAGAACAGCCTGCAGTACGGTCTCACCGAACGCGTCTGTCTGTTCGTCGGTAAATGCTTCAATATGCTTATATACATGTTCCTTCAGACTGCTCAGCAGGTCCATGTCCGTCACCATCAGGTTTGCCAGGTGCTTGCGGATCAGTTCTGCTGTCTTCCGCTCCTTTTCCTGGTTTCCTTTTGCGGTGCCGATCAGCCTGCCGGTGATCTGGGCGATCCTTCTGCTGCCTCCGGAATACAGTTTTCCGTGATCCCGCGACGCATAGATCCGGTATTCCATATCCGCATACTCTGCTTCCTGTTTCCCGGGTCTCTCCCTGACCGTAATGATCAGGCCCGGAAACCACTCTTCCAGGATATCCAGCTGGGAGCCGGCACTGATCCCCAGAAAAGATGTGTACAGTTCTGCAGCATAGCCTAGTCTTAATTCCATATGTGTTCTCCTTCCATGGTTTCATAACAGGAAGTGTTTATTCTGCGAAAAAAAGGATCCGCTCATGATGAGGGATCCTGATCTGAAGCATGTTTTGATTATTTCATCATGGAAGCGAGGATGTTCAGCAGCTGCGTGCCGTCCATCTGAGCAGAAGGCTGCTGGACAGGCTGCTGAGTCTGACCCAGTCCGCCGAGCAGACTGAGCAGGGAACCGGCGCTGGCTGCTGTATTTGAAGCAGGTGCTGCTGCCTGTGCTGCTCCGCCGAGCAGATTGAGCAGGGAACCTGCGCCGGCTGATGTATTTGCGGAAGGAGCCGCTGCCTGTGATGTTCCGCCGAGCAATGAATTCAGAAGGCCTGCTGCACCGGAAGACTGCTGAGCCTGTGCCTGTGCCTGCTGGACTGTCTGTCCTGCGAATGTGTTGAAAAGGCTTGTCAGATCAGCTGCGGGAGCTGCTGCAGGTGCTGCTGCGGCTGCTGTCTGCTGCTGAGCGGAAGAAGCTGCTGCCGCAGAGAGTGCGGAGAGCAGAGCCGGTGCGAGACTTGCCAGACCTCTGGTAACTTCCTCACCCTTCAGTCCTGTTTCTTCAGCCAGGTCAGCTACGACTTTCTTCTCGTCATTGCCGAGGATATGACGGATGATCTTGCCGCCGTCTTCTTCGTCAACTTCGTCGATCTGTTCAGCCATGGAACGCTTGCTTGTATGCTGTGTCAGAGCGTTCAGCAGGGATGCTGCGCCGCCCTGTGAAAGGACGTTCTTGGTCAGATACTTGATCAGTATGGGCAGAGCTGCCATGATCAGCTTTCTTACAAGAATGGATGTCAATCCTGTCTTTTTGGACATGGAATTAACGGAAGAATTGGTAAGCAGAGCGCTCAGTAAAAGCTGCAGTAAATTCATATGATTTCTATCTCCTTATTCTTTATCATCATTTTACAACCAATGAAGGCACTTGACACAAAAAAACATGTACCGGATGAAGATATTAATCAAGCACACAAAAATCACAAAAGCAGTCATGATTATCTGTTTTTATGACAGGAAAAGCCACCGGTACCGTCATAAAATACATGTATCAGAACAGAAAGCAGCCGTACCTCAGAAGGTACTATGACATACCCCCTCCATGACACAGAACAGGCTCACCCGGAGCCTTTTCTGTCTGCGCATAAGAAAAACGGGAGATCAGATCTCCCGCTTCCGCGATCCATTGTTATTTCTTTGTAACCTTTGTGATGTGCGGGTTAACGCCTTCATACCAGTACAGGAAGCCTTCCAGATCAACTTTATCGCCTACTGCAAGTCCTTCAACTGCCTTGTAAACATCAGTGCTGCTGTCACAGAGATATGCTTCTACAGTGAATGTGTATGTCTTGCCGTCCTTGGAGACGTCGAAGTACAGGTCATCACCCTGTGAACCGGAGCCATCCCAGTTGTACATGAATGCGACATCATTGCCGTTGTCATCCTTTTTCGCTTCAACTGTCATGTCCTTGAAGGAGACCAGCTGGTTCTGATGATCGATCAGTTCGTCTTTTCCGAGGAGATCCGTAACATCAGTCGGTGTTGCGACCCAGTTGCCTTCTTCCAGTTCGAATGTAGCGTCTGTGATCTCGATCTCTCCTGACCATTCAGACTTGTAGCCCGTGACCTTGATCTTCTGGCCCGGGACCAGTTTTTCATAGTCAGCTTCTGAGCATGCCATTCCATACAGGAAATATGCGCCGTCAGCGTCCTGTGTATAGACAGTAGCTGTGTCATTCCACCAGGACTGTTTGCCCTGAACATAAGCTTCGATCGTAACTTCTGAATTCAGTTCAGCAGCTGCGTATTCTGCATAAGTCATGACGCCTTCGGATTTTGCTGAATCAGCTCCGGCTGCAGGAGCTTCTTCTTTCTTGGAGCCGCATCCTGCCGCAAGAACAAGAACTGATGAGAGTAATACTTTCGTAAATTTCTTCATGATAATCGTTCCCCCTTTCAATGGAACATAATTCATTATAACTGAATTAACGGAAAGCTGTGAATAATTGATGATCAGGCTGTTTCTTTCTTTTGCTTTGCCCGCATGCGCAGGACATACACGCCGATGCATACCCATGTGACAGCCAGGATGCCAAGCATCCATTTCGCTGTGGCAGGCAGCGGACCCAGGTCTTCCCTGGATTCTGCTCCGGCAGCAGATCCCTGATCCAGACGGTACAGGGCGGAAACATTGCTGAAGAGTTTTTCCATGTACGCCTCATCGATCGTTTCCTTGCGGTTGACTGATTTGGTGACATTTTCGATCATCTGCCCTGCCGCGTCACGCAGTGATGTGGAACCGTTGAATACCGGTGTTACAAATGTATGTTCGGTGTTCTCCAGCAGGAGCTGGGTTGCTTCGATCTTGACGTTGTAGTGCAGATCATTGTCTTCCCCGCTTCTTGCCAGGTAATCCTGGTAAGCAGCGTCGTTTCTTGCCTTCATCGTTACCGGAACATATCCTTCTGTTTCCGAATAAGCGATCTGGACATCGTTTGTCAGCAGATACTGGGCAAACAGCCAGGATGCCAGGACTTCCTGGGGATCACGCTTGTTGAAGATACAGACGGAAGGTCCCTGCGAGATCATATACGGATCGGAAGGATCGAACTGCGGGACTGTCATGACTGCAGTTTCGAATTCAACAAACTTATCCGCGCTGATGTCCGACAGAGGTGCATATGTGCCCATCCATGTCGCGCCGGCTGTTGAGTCGATCGCGAAGATGCACTGACCTGCATCCAGGAAGTTCGCCGGGTAGCTTGAGATCTTGAATGTCGAGAAGGCACCGGTCTTTGCGTGCTTTGCGACCTCATAGAGAATTTCTTTGGTCGTATCATTGAAGATCTCGATCTCGCCGTTCTCGTTGGAATAACCGGCGCCCTTCTGCTTCAGCATCTGGATCATCATGTTGTCGGTGGACTTGTAGATGATCGGGATCATGACCTTCTGCCCGTTGACTTTATAGTTGCCGGACGCGTCTTTCGCTGTAGCAGCCTCGGCGACTTCGAACATGAAGTCCCATGTCAATGTCTCAGGCAGTTCATAGCCGAGTTTTTCCACGTAGGTCTTGTTGATGTAGACAGCTTCCGTGGAACGCATGTACGGAATGGCATAATGTGCTCCCGAGACGATGCATTCATCCAGGAATTCCATGATCATTTCGTTGCTGTCGGGACCGTCATACTTCAGCCGGCTTCCGCCGAATCCGTAATTGCCGTCCGCAAACAGTTCGTCCAGTTCGACCATGACATTCGTGCCGCTCAGATAAGTGGCGATATGGTCCGGGTATGTGATGCATACATTCGGCGTCGTATTCGTAGCGATGTTGGTAATGACATCGTTGTAGATCTTGCCGTAGTCCGTATACAGCCTCATGTTGACGGTAATGTTCGGATACAGTTTTTCAAAATCAGTAATGGCTTTTTCGTAGATCCTTGTCTGGGTCTTGTTGGTATCGTTCTTCGCCCAGAAGGTGATCTCATAATTCTTTGATTCATCAAATTGATCCGGTACAGCAAACGCTTCTATGCCCTGCGATCCGTGGCAGCCTGTCAGAGACAGCGCGCAGGCACAGCCAAGGATCCATTTCCATAATGAGTTTCTCATGCGCCTTTCGTGCCTCCCCGGGAAACACCCGCCATGATCTTTTTGTGGAAGATCAGGAACAGAATGATCAGCGGAACCGAGATGACAACGACCGCTGCCATCATGGCGGGAATGTTCTCACGTCCGAAGCCGTTTTCCCTGATCTCCTGAATACCGTTGGAAACAAGGAAGTACATTGCGTCATCTGTGATCAGTCTCGGCCATACATAGGAGTTCCAGCATTCGATGACTTTCAGGATCGTGATCGTGACGATCGTCGGCTGGCAGATCGGGATCATGACCTTGAGCAGGTACTTGAGATCGCTCGTGCCGTCCACCTTCGCCGCCTTATACAGTTCCTCCGGGATCTGCTCAAAATTCTCCTTCAGCAGATAGATATAGAAGATCGAGGCGACTGAAGGCAGGATCAGACCGGCAAACGTATTTCTCAGACCTGCGTTGGTGATCGTAACGAAGTTCGTGATGATGACCAGCTCATTGGGGATCATCATAAGTGCCAGGAACATCGTGAAAACAAGGTTCTTTCCTTTGAATTCCAGCCTTGAGAAAGCAAATGCCGCAAGGATCGTTACCACCAGCATGAGTATGGTCGTTATCAGCGTAAAGATGATCGTATTGCCGAAGTATCTGGCAAGCGGTACGGCCGTAAACGCATCCGCGTAGTTCTGGAATGTCGGGGCTGTTGTATAGAGTTTCGGAATATATTCGCTGTTATAAGCGCTGTAGCTCTTCAGTGATGTCAGGATCATCCAGTAAAACGGGAACAGGACGATCAGTCCCCACAGGACAAGCAGCGTATATGTGATGACCGTACGGATACGCTGGCTTCTTTCAGCGGACTTTTTTGCCTGTTGAATTTCATTCATCGTTGTCATAGTCCACCTCACGAAACCGTAGTCTTCCTGCTGGCCAGCAGATTGATGCACGTAATGGTCAGAACGATCGCGAACAGGATCAGTGCCGCGGCACTCGCGTAGGAAGGATATCCGCCGCTGTCACCGTACAGCATGTCATAGACATAGCCGACGATCGTGTTCATACCTGCGGCGTTCAGATTGGTTCCGAAGATCGCAACTTCATCGCTGTATGCTTTGAATGCGCCGATAAATCCGGTGATGATCAGATAGAAGATCATCGGTGAGATCATCGGGAGCGTGATCTTCCGGAAGATCCGGAAGCTGGTCGCGCCGTCTACCTTGGCTGCCTTGTAAAGATCTTTATCTACCGATGCCAGCGCGCTGGTCAGGATCAGGATCTTGAACGGCATGACCACCCAGATGGTATAGAAGCACATGACAAACATCTTTGCCCAGTACGGTCCTTCGATGAAGTCGATCGTGTTCCCTCCGAAGGCATTGATGATCAGGTTGATGAAGCCGTCCGAATACGGAGTCTTCTTGAACAGGATCATGAATACCAGGCCGACTGCCAGCGTATTGGTGACATACGGCAGGAAGAAGATCGTCTGGAACAGGTCCCTCAGCTTCTGGATGGAATTCAGTCCCAATGAGATCAGCAGTGCCACGCCGGTCGAAACGGGGACCGTGATGATAACAAGGATAAATGTATTCTTGACCGCCTGCAGGAAATACGGGTCGCGCAGTACATATCTGTAGTTGTATGCACCGACGCCGAAGTATGTCTGGGAAGCGGAATTGTAGCCTTCCTCTACCGAATAGATCATGACATCAAACAAAGGATAGATCATGAAGACGGACAGGAAGATCAGGGCCGGCAGCAGATACAGCCAGGCCTTTGCACTGTTTTTATACATATGCACCTCCTGCTATTCGTATGTAAACGGAATCGTATCTTCGGTCTCTTTATCGAACAGATGTACCTTGAACGGCTTCAGACTGAAATTGACTGTGTTTTCCAATGCAGCGGTCCTGCTTTCGGAAGGAATGATCACACGGATCATGTCGGTCTGTGCGGAAGGATGTGTCGATACGACTGTTGTATCCCTTCCCATGACTTCCACTCTGTTCAGGCCGCAGTGCATCGGTCCGTTATCATCCAGGATGAATCCCTCCGGACGGATACCAACATAGACCTCCTGGTCTTCCACACCTCTGACATCCATTACCGCATCTTCACCGAGGTACAGTTTTCCTGCTCTGACTGCTCCGTCAAAGACATTGATCGCCGGGGTTCCGAGGAACTTTGCTACGAACAGGTTTTTCGGATGATCATATACATCCTGCGGTCTGCCCATCTGCTGGAAAACACCTGCAGACATGACGACGATCATATCAGAGATGCTCATGGCTTCTTCCTGGTCATGCGTGACGAAAACAGTTGTGATCTTTGTCTCCTGCTGGATCCTGCGGATCTCCTCACGTGTCTGCAGTCGCAGTCTTGCGTCCAGGTTGGAGAGCGGTTCATCCAGAAGCAGGACTCTCGGTCTCTTGACCAGTGCTCTCGCAATGGCAACACGCTGCTGCTGTCCGCCCGACATTTCAGAAGGCTTGTTGTCCATCAGACGTTCGATCTGGACCATCTCGGCCGCTTCCTGGGCACGCCGTTCCATCTCTTCCTTCGTCAGTTTCTGGGCCCCCTTCAGGTTTTCCAGCGGGAACATGATGTTCTGTCTGACAGTCAGGTGAGGATACAGGGCATAGCTCTGGAACACCATGCCGACTCCGCGTTTCTCGGGAGGCAGTTCGGTCACATCATCGTCGCCGAAATAGATCTTCCCCTCGGTCGGTGTTTCAAGACCGCAGATCATATTCAGCGTAGTGCTTTTCCCACATCCCGAAGGTCCGAGCAGACCGATCAGCTGTCCGTCCGGGATCTCGAAGTTGAAATCATCCACCGCAACAACAAATCCGCCGATCTTCTTGTTGCGGTTCGGGTAACGTTTTGTCAGATGCTCTAATACGATTTTCATAAGGTCCCCTTCCAATTCAGAATATTATGAATAAAAAAGTAATCTGATTTTATTTTAGCACTTTCCTGCATTTAACAATGTGTTCTGATTGCATGTTTGTGCTGTTCCTGCTAGTGTTATGAAACAGAGGTGAATATGGCTTCCATTACACAGCAGATCGACATGACATACGGCAGCTGCCGGCAGAAGATCGTTGCATTCGCTGTACCGATGTTGATAGGGAATGTGGCGCAGCAGTTATACAACACGGCAGACAGTGTCATAGTCGGAAAATTTATCGGTGACAACGCCCTTGCGGCAGTCGGTTCCGCCGGACCGATCATGAATCTTCTGTTCGTCCTGATCATCGGCATCAGTACCGGTGCGGGCATCGTTGTCGCCAAGTATTTCGGCGCCAGACAGCAGGACGATCTAGCCAGATCGATCGGCGCCTGCATATTCGTTACAGCGGCAGCGTCCCTGTTTATCATGTGCATGACACCGTTTGTGATCAGGCCGATGCTGAGACTCGTCAATACACCGCCTAGCGTACTGGACTGGTGCGCGCAGTATCTGACGATCGTCTTCCTGGGCATTGCCGGCAATGCGTTCTACTTTATCCTCGGCGCGATCCTGAGAGGACTGGGCGATTCCTTCTCGGCACTGGTCTACCTGTTTACCGCGACCGTGATCAATACCGTACTTGACTATATATTTGTTGCACATGTCGGACTCGGCGTACCGGGTGTTGCCTACGCGACGGTCATCGCGCAGTTTATTTCGGCGATCCTGTCACTGCGCAAGCTGATGCACATGGACTGCTTCACATTTAAAAAGGAAATGCTGAAGCCCAACATGAAATACATCAGGGAGCTGATCCGTGTCGGACTTCCCTCCGGACTCACACAGGTCATCTTCTCCATGTCCAGCGTTGTCGTGCAGTCACTGATCAACAGCTTTGGGGAAATGTTCATCGCCGCAAACGTCATCGTGATGCGTATCGACGGCTTTGTCATGATGCCGACGTTCTCATTCGGCTCTGCCATGACAACGTTCGCTGCCCAGAATGTAGGCGCAGCCAAGATGGACCGTGTCGAACAGGG
Organism: Solobacterium sp.; assembly: GCA_017421125.1. Taxonomy (GTDB): domain Bacteria; phylum Bacillota_I; class Bacilli_A; order Erysipelotrichales; family Erysipelotrichaceae; genus Bulleidia. The sequence continues at coordinate 5,250 of JAFOMZ010000098.1, read as the reverse complement.
TGCCCGTGAAGGGACCATGGTCGCCGTAGGAACATCCATCGTGCTTGTATCACTGATCTTCCTGTTCGGAAAACCGCTGATGCATATCTTTACATCCACCGAAGAACTGGTCCAGCTGAGCTATTCCATGCTGAAGATCCTGATGATCGGTTATGTTGCGATGGCATATACCCAGTCCATATCCGGTGTCATGAGAGGTGCCGGGGATACGGTCACGCCCATGATCATCTCAATGGTCACAACGATCCTGATCCGTGTGCCGCTTGCGTACCTGATCTCATGGATGACAAGGACTCCCGACCTGCCCAACGGCAGCAGCTCCTGTATCTTTATCTCGCTGCTGATCTCATGGGTATTAGGCGCCGCGATGACAGCCTTCGCATTCCGCCGGGGAAAGTGGAAAAAGAAAGCATTCGGTTCATTGAACTGATCATAACAGGATGCAGCAGCTGAGCAGCAGTCACTGCCGGCGGTACTGCATCTTTTTTATCTGTCCGCAAAACATACCGTCTGTTTCCGTTCAGCCGCTCTTACACGAAAAATGATTCCTCTGTCTGTGTTCACCGGAAAGGAAAACTTTCCCGTAAACTTCAGTTAACCCTCACATTTCATGTATCTTTCTGTCTTACAATACAGGCAAGGAGGAAGTGCATATGCTGAAACACATCAGGAAAGTGATCCTCTGCGCTGCCCTGGCAGTGACAATGGGATGCGCGGCTCAGGAGAACAGCAGAGCAGATCAGCTTTTCGTAACATTCTTCAATGCAGGAAAAGCAGATGCCATCCTGCTCTATACCGATGAGAGTGCTGTACTGATCGATACAGGTCTGGACGGATTCGCACCGTATATACTGAGTACACTGAACAGTCTGAATATCAAAACTCTGGATACGCTGATCCTGACGCACTTTGACAAGGACCATATCGGGAGTGCCGATGAGATACTGGAATCAATTGAAGTCAGGCGTGTCCTTTTATCCGACTGTCCCAAAGACAGCAATGAATATGACGACCTGATCTCTGCCCTGAAGGCTGCGGGCATTGAGAGTGAGATCGTATTCGGTGATGAACAGATCTGTTTTACGCTGGACGGCATCCAGTATACGGTCGACGGACCGGACGCAGACGATTATGATTCGGATGATTCCAACAACTCTTCCCTGATCATAACCGTGCAGTACGGACAGACATCCTTCCTGCTGATGGGCGACGCCCAGAATGACCGGATCAGGGAATTCCTTTCCGCGAACAGCACTTCTTATGATGTGCTGAAGGTGCCTTATCACGGCAATTATCAGAAGCAGCTGAAGAACCTGATCCCTTCCGTACAGCCTGAATATGCTGTTATTACATGCTCTGCTTCCGAGGGCGGTGAAGACAAAACACTGGAACTGCTGGACAAATATGACGCGCAGGTTTTCCTGACTTATCAGGGCAATGTCAACATCGTCTCGGACGGCAAAAATATTGAGGCATATTATGATTAAGAATTGAGATTATGATAGTTTTTGCGTTATGATACAGGTATGTAGATAAATACCTTTTCAGGTAATCATAACTATCATTCAGGAGGATAATGACATGTTAAGGATCGGTATGCTTACAAGCGGAGGCGACTGCCAGGCACTTAACGCTGCTATGCGCGGTGTGTTCAAAACAGTTACCCGCAACAGTAAAGAGCCCGTTGAATTCTATGGCTTTGATGAAGGATACAAAGGACTGATTTACAGCCATTTCAGAATTCTGACCGAGGAAGACTTTTCCAACATTCTGACGATTGGCGGAACCATTCTCGGCACAAGCCGTGTTCCGTTCAAAACAATCCGTGAACCGGATGAAAAAGGCGTCAACAAAGTTGAAGCGATGAAGGACACATATTACAAGCTTCAGCTGAACTGCCTTGTTGTACTCGGCGGCAACGGTTCACATAAGACAGCTAATCTGCTGAGTGAAGAAGGCCTTAACGTCATCTCCCTTCCGAAGACCATCGATAATGACCTCTGGGGAACAGATATGACATTCGGCTTCCAGTCGGCTGTTGATATCGCTACACGCGCGATCGATGAGATCCATACGACCGCAAGTTCACATGGCCGTGTATTCATCGTTGAGATCATGGGTCATAAAGTTGGATGGCTGCCTCTGAACGCAGGTATCGCCGGCGGCGCAGACATCATCCTTCTCCCTGAGATCCCTTATGACATCGACAAGGTCATTGAAGTGATTGAAGAGCGTTCAAAGAGCGGACACCGCTTCACGATCCTGGCTGTCGCTGAAGGCGCGATCTCCAAAGAAGACGCTGCACTGACAAAGAAGCAGTACAAGAAGAAGCTCGCTAAATCAGAATATCCGTCAGTATCCTATGAACTGGCTGCCCAGATCCTTGAAAGAACAGGCAGAGAAGTCAGAGTAACCGTTCCCGGACATACACAGCGCGGCGGCGCACCGTGCCCTTATGACAGAGTATTTGCAAGCCGTCTCGGTGCTGAAGCAGGACAGCTGATCCTCAACAAAGAATACGGATTCATGGTTGCCTACAGGAACCGTGAGATCGTAAAAGCCCCGCTGCAGGAAGTAGCAGGCAATCTGAAAACAGTTGACCCGAACGCAAGCATCATCCAGGAAGCGAAGCTTCTCGGCATCTCATTCGGCGACGAATAAGCGGAAGGTTCCAGGCCATGGTCCAGCCATGGCCTTTTTGAATCCCTTCCGGAAAACGGGTATGATATAAGTACTTAGGAGACCACTTTATGATCAAAGAGATCTATGTCAATACTATGGAAGACCTTTATCCCCTTCTGACCGAACAGACATACCGTTCTGACATCGACAGGAACAGGAATCTGTATGTTTATCGCGGTATGACGCGTGCCGACTATGAGATCGTCACTTCCCTGGACCGCAACTGTAAGGAAAAGAAAGCCATTCTCGAGCCTTCCATCCTGCGCAACTTCACAAAATACGCTGCCCTGGAGGATCCCTCCATCAAGGATTCCATCTGGCGCCAGATGATACTCGGCCAGCACCACGGGCTTCCTACCAGACTGCTTGACTGGTCCAGGTCACCGCTGATCGCCCTGCATTTCGCAGTCACGGAACGGAACATGGACAACATCAACAAATACGACGGTGTCGTATGGAGAGTCGATCTGGACGAACAGTATCGGCATCTTCCTGCTTCATACAGGGCAGTCACAAAGAAATACAATACGACGATCTATTCGGTGGACATGTTCAATGAAGCCTGCAGCAGCCTGAGGCAGTATGACGAGGACATGGAGGACCGCAGTATGATGTTCATCGAACCGCCTTCCATCGATCCCCGCATCGTCAACCAGTATTCGTTCTTCTCGATCGTGCCTACCCACATGCACAGCATCGTTGATTTCTTCGCGAACAACGATAATCAGAAGACCATCAAATACATCATTTCCAAGGATCTGCGCTGGCGCATCCGCGACATGCTGGATCAGTACAATGTCAATGAGCGTATCGTATATCCGGGTCTGGATGGTATCTCGACCTGGATCGCAAGACATTATTTCGTCAAAGATCAGGACTAAAAAAACTGTGAGTATCGTGGATCACACAATGCTCACAGTATTTTTTAAAGCAGACCGAGGGCGCTGAAACCGGTGATAAACAGGAACATCGTCACAACAACGGCGATCGTTGTTATGACGACACACTGGGATGCCAGGTCTCCATCCAGTCCCATCTGGACAGCCATCGTATAGGAGCTGATCGCAGCAGGTCCTCCGAACAGTACCAGCAGTGTTACCAGTTCTTCCCCTCTGTAGCCGATCATGACCGCAGCCGTCAGAACGATCATGGGGACCACGATCATTTTCAGCACAGTATAGATGCCAAGCAGTTTTTTATTGTCTGCCAGCGACGTGTAGTTGAAGCATCCGCCCAGAACAAATAATGACAGCGGTGTCGTCATCCTGTTGAATGACTGGATCGTCGCGGCTGCTATTTCAGGCAGCGGAATGCGGAGGATCTTGAATACGAATCCGATCATCGCACCGATGATCAGCGGATTTTTCAGCACATTGAGCAGGGTCCGCTTCAGGTCACCCTGTTTTCCCGAGTATTTCTCCAGCACAAGCACTGCCGTGATGTTGAATACCGGCAGGACAAACGCGATCATGACGGACGCGACCGCGGCATTTCCCGCTCCGTAGATCCCTTCTACGATCGGGACGCCCAGGATCGCGAAGTTCGTCCTGAACAGTCCCTGGACGATGACGCCCAGCTTTTCATCCGGGAGGGAACTGTTTCTCGTCAACAGCATCGATACGCCGATGATGACCAGGATCGATGCGATCGCGAATATGATCAGGGAGATGTTGCTGATGGAATTCATGTCTGCATTCACGATATTCATGAACAATGAGATCGGCAGACAGTAATGGAATACGACCCAGTTGAAATCCTTGAATGACTTTTCACTGACTGTTCCGAATTTCCTTGTCAGGGCACCCAGGATCATGATCAGGGTGACCGGGATCACTGCCCTTGCCGCTATGAACAGACTTTGCATATGTTAAACCTCACATTTATATAATAGGGACCTGAGGTCCGCTTCTCAGTCAGGACTGCAGTGCTTTTTCCCGCAGCTGTCTTTTGAAGCTGTTTCATCATATCACATGTACTGCACCGGCATGACACTTATGCATACAGCAGCCGGAAACAGAACTTTTTCTGATATTCATCCCGCCATAGCACTTTTGAAAACTTTTTCATACTTTGCCGTATTTTCGTCAAATTTACAATTTTTGATTTTCCTTAGGTTGACATCAAAGTTCCGTTCTTTTATCATCATGATTAATCCGATGAACAGAAGAGTAGCTGTACACGTCCATCAGCGAGCCGGAACAGAGTGGAAGTCCGGCGGCACCGCATACAGTGAACCGCATCTGTGAGGAGTTTTCCGGAACTGACAGTATGGAAAACCGCAATTCCCCGTTAAGGAACAGAGAGGCCGGTATATTTGTGCCGGCAACCAGAGTGGTACCGCGATCAACAGTCGTCCCTGGACAAGGGCGGCTTTTTTGTTCTTAAGGGCCTCCCTGATAGAACTTTAACTGTAATAGAAGGAGAAAGAAAGTGTGAATAAATAGACATAAGTATTACGAAAAAAGTCCGTATTAAAAACAGGTGGTGCTGCAAAAGCTAAAAATCAACTTTGAACCATTTCAAGATCAGGCGGTGGTTCCTTGAGAGAAGCAATGATCTGATCAAGAT
>JAFOMZ010000006.1 GCA_017421125.1 Solobacterium sp. | reverse complement strand
TACAGATAATACACTTAGTACAGATAGTACAGATGAGGTGATAACTATGTTCCTTCTGAACCTACAAAGCAAGATCCCGATCTATGAGCAGATCCAGGCTCAGATCATCCGCTTCATAGAAGCAGGTGTTCTGAACCCGGGCGACAGACTTCCGTCTGTCCGCCAGCTGGCACAGGATAACGGCATCAACCCGAACACTGTTGCCAAAGCATACGCAGAACTGGAAAAAGCAGGTGCGGTCTACAACCTGCCGAAGAAAGGCGTGTATGTCGCGGAGATCGACATACAGTCATCCAGACAGCAGCAGATCCGGTCTGTACTGCTGCCGCTCAAGGAAAGCGGCATTACAAAAGATGAGATTATTCTTGCTGCAGAAACTATTTATGGGGAGACATCTTATGCTGAAGATTGAACATCTTAATAAAAACTTCAAAACAAAAGAAGTACTGAAAGATCTGAATCTGGAAGTACATGACGGATCCATATTCGGACTTGTCGGCATCAACGGTGCCGGTAAATCCACCCTGCTGAGACTGATCGCAGGTGTATATGAACCTGAAGGCGGAACGATCACGCTGAACGGAAAAGATACCTGGAAGGATCCGGAGATCAGAAGCGAGATCGCATTTGTGTCCGATGAGCAGTACTATCCGCTCGGATGCACGATACAGTCACTGAAGCTTCTGTATGAGTCCATGTACAACTTCGATGAAGGCGCATGGCATAAATATATGGAAATGTTTGATCTGGAACCCGGGATGTCCGTGACCAACCTTTCCAAGGGCATGAAGCGCAGGGTCTCACTGCTGTATGCCCTCTCGATCCACCCGAAACTCATCCTGCTGGATGAAGCCTATGACGGTCTGGAACCGCTGGCAAGGCTGCACTTCAAGCAGGCACTCACAGATCTGATCGAAGATGAGAACGTCTCCGTCGTGATCTCAAGCCATAACCTGAAGGAACTGGAAGATATCTGTGATTCATTCGGCATTCTCGAAGACGGGCATATCATCAGCTACGGTGACCTGCTCGAAAGCAGAGAACTTATCAACAAATATCAGGTCGTATTCAGGACCGAACATACAAGGGAAGACTTCAAGGACTTCGACATTCTGCACTTTGAGCAGGAAGGACGTGTCTGCAAACTCGTGATCAGAGGAAACGAAGAAGAAGTGATCGCAAAACTGGATCAGATGGATCCCGTACTGATGGATGTCCTGCAGACAAACTTTGAAGAATTATTCATCTATGAACTCGAAAGCAGAGGTGAAACCAAATGAACAGAAAGTATTTCAATTTTCTCCTGAAGGATCATAAGATCGCTGTACTGTTCTTCGGTGTACTGTTTATCGGGATCTCACTGACGTCATTCATCGACACTTACAGCAGAATCGATTCCCTGTCCACATCACTGACCATTTCCTTCATACTGGCACTGATGCTGACATACGCCCTGCCGATCCTTCTGCTGGCATTCATCCACAGAAAACGCAGTGTCGATCTGTACCTCTCTCTTCCGATCAGACGAAGCGAGCAGATCACAACGATCCTGCTGTTCGCATTCTGTGTAACATCGGTCTTCTATCTGGGAGCCGGAGTTCTGCAGATCATCCTGTCAAGAGCGGTCTGTCTGGGAAGAGTATTCCAGATCCTGCTGTTGGGAGAGCTCTCAATAGCGATCATGCTCATCTTCAACAGCCTGCTGTATCTGATCGGAAACAATCTGTTCGACAGTGTTGTCATAGCCGGCGCATATACTGTTCTGCCGTTCCTGCTGCTGCTTTCACTGAGTTCATTCTCATATGAACTTCTGGCAGGCTACTCAGGCGGATTTGATTGGATCGAAGATATATACATCCTGCTGTCACCGGCATCTATGCTCGGCTACAACGTTCTGCGTCTGGCAGGAAATCTCAATTCAAATGTTGTCAGTATCCGTATGCTTTATCTGATCCTTCCGGTCATCGTCGCTGTTCTGTCAGTATTCGGACTGAAGAAGGAATTCGTTGAGCGTAAATCGGAGCGTGCCGAACAGCTCTCTGACGGCATCTTCGCTTATCCGACGATCATCAATGCCTACGCATTCCTGATCCTGCTGATGTTCGCGGCTGAGGTCGTTACCGACGGCTTCAAGAGCATGATCTTCTTCTATCTGCTGCTTCTGTTTGTCTATGTGGTAGCCATGTTCATATACCGTCGTGAGATCAAATTCAAGCTCAGATCCGTCATCGGCTATATCATCAGTACAGTCATATCACTGGCGCTGGCATTTGCCGCATGGAACACACATTTCTTCTCCCTGGCCGACAAATATGAAGTCGGAACCAGAAGATATCTGACCTACAGCTACAGCGTCACTGCCGATCCGGATGATCTCGGTAAATCCTTCCAGGATAATAAAGAACCAATCGAAGTGGATTCCGGTGCCTACATCTACGTTGAAGCACAGATACCGGTGAAGGACCGCGGACAGTACGAGGAACAGATCAGTATCATGAACAGGCATATCGATGAAGCGATCGACCGGTATTATGAAAAAAGCGATATCGTCTACCCGACCTCATCGATCAGTCTGAACAATCGTGAAGAACTTGGCAGAGCCGACAGTGATGATACCTATTACTTCTACAGAAATGTCCAGCCGCTCAGTGAAGAAGAACTGCTGAAAATGGCTGAAAAATTCGATATTAAAGTTGAAATGTATGACAAAGACGAATGGAAAACATTCGAACTGGAAGAATATTTAAAGGAGCGTGGAAATGACTAATTTACCTGTATTGAATCAGAATGATCTGAGTGTCAGCTACCAGGGCAGATACAGCCGTCTGACGCCCAAAGAGTACAGCATTCTGGAAACTCTCATCAGCGAACCGGGAAAAACATTTACTCCCGAAGAGATCTACCGCACTGCATGGGAAGCAGAACCATTTGACTGCCACCTTGTCATCTCGGTCCATATTCGTCATATCCGCCAGAAGATCGAGGCGAATCCTTCCCGTCCGGCTTTCATCAAGTCGCTCTGGGGCAAAGGATACCGCTTCATTCCCGGAAACTGATCAAACATAACGTCTGCAGGCCTGCAGACGTTTTATAATGTGGGCAGGAGATGATTATGAAACAGCTGCAATTTATATTCGTACACGGGCTTTCCGGCTGGGGAAGCTATGATGAACACTATGCCAGAAATCCCTATTGGGGCATGCGGAACGGCGACCTGATGAAGTTATTGAATGATAAGAGATATCCGTCATATGCCGCAAGCGTAGACCCTCATGGAAGTGCCTGGGACCGGGCTTGTGAACTTTATGCTCAGCTTGCAGGCACGCGTACAGATTACGGAAAAGCTCATTGCGAGAAGAACAAACATGAACGCTTTGGTCCGGATTTTACCGGCAGAGCGCTGATACAGACAATGGACGGGGAACATCCTCTCGTCCTGACAGGACATTCCTTCGGCGGGGTCACTGTCCGTCTGTTCGCGCATCTGATGGCAAACGGATGTCAGCAGGAACAGGAAGCCACTGATTCGGAAGATCTGTCCCCTTTCTTCAAAGGAGGACATGCCGACATGATCTTCGGTATTCTGACACTGGCTTCTCCGCACAATGGAACAACAGCCTATGATCTGTTTGAAGATGCTTCCTTTGATGTCGATTCCGTCAAGGTACCCTTTCTCAGCAGGCAGTTTGCAAAACTGATCACAATGCGCAATGCGATCGTTCCTGACGGACGTGCTGCTGAAGACTACGCTTCATACGATATGCATATCGATGTGGCAGACAAGATCAATCAGATGATCAGTGTGCTTCCTGATACATATTATTTTTCCGTGCCCTGCTCATTTACAAAGAAAAAAGGAAATGTGCAGTATCCGGAGGTCTTGAAGATGGAACCGTTCTTTGTTAAAACATCCACCCAGATGGGCGCCTATACAGGTACAACAAAAGGCGGCATGGTGATCGACGAGTCATGGCAGGAGAATGACGGACTTGTCAATACGATCTCTGCCAAGGCCCCTTCCCATGCGCCGTCCCGACCGTTTGATCCGGGCAGAATCGAACCGGGCATCTGGAATATCATGCCGGTATGGCATGGCGACCATATGTCGCTGCAGGGCGGCCTGATGAAAAAACATGAAGTAGTCTTCTTCTATCTGGAAATGGTACAGCGCTTCACATCATTGCTGTAAGACAGGCAGGTCCCTCCGGGGACCTGTTTTCATAAAAAAAACAGGAACTGCTGTTCAGTCCCTGTCAGGTATTACAGATTTTCTTCCGGTGCCGGTGCGCTTTCTTCTGCAGCGACCGGTGCTGCTTTCTTCTGATTCATGAAGAAGTACAGTGCTCCCAGCAATACCGCTGCTCCGCAGATGATCGGGATCATCAGGTTCGGCAGTTTGCAGGTGATCACGATCTCGTTCAGATCTTCAGGCAGTTCCATCACATCGATCGTAACAGTTTTTCCTTCAGCAGTACCATATGTTGTTTCTGCGTTATAAGGCATGTTGACAACGATCTTTGCCGAGAACCCTGCTTTTTTCAGAGCCTGGTTGACTTCTTCTGAAGACTGGGCACCTTCGGTGAGATCTTCCGCCCCGCCCATATCTTCTACTTCATCCCTGGTGATCGTCAGTACAAGTTTGTTTCCGTCTTTTACTGCCTTCAGTTCAGACTCGGGTTTCGTTCCGACAAACCCGTAATATGTTTCATCGTCAAACTCTTCTGAAGCAAATTCCATGACTGCGTCGGGATTGCTTTCCTGGAATGATTCCATCATGTCCTGAACACCGTCCTCAGGAGTTCCCCCGCCCATTGTCAGGTAGCTCTCTCCGACAAGCATCTTGACTGATTCTTTCACGTTTCCGTCTTTGGCGACATCATACGTAACAGTTATTTTCATGCAGCCCGTCAGCATCACTGCCAGCAGGCAGACTGCAGCTTTCTTGATCGTATTTTTCATAATTCCTCCATGATCCGTTTGTCCAGGGAATGCTTCGTACGCATTTCCTGCATTCACAATATTACTATACTGTTCCCCCTGCAGTTTCTTAATGTGCATTCAAAAGACAGTTTTTTCATATTTTGACAGAAAAAGGTTCTTTGTTTACCTTCCCAATACGACTGCAGTCACTCCCAGCCAGCATGTAAATGCATTTGCTATGAGAGCATACAGATATGGTCTGGAGAGTTCTTCCCTGCTGATCAGTTTGGAATAAATGAATCCCTCGATCAGGAATATCAGGACCTCCGCACCTGCCAGGACAGGAAAGTATGTACTGACGGAGTTGCTCAGGACGTAGTAGCGCAGCCAGATCACAATGTTCAGAAGGATCTGCGTGATCACATTGACACCGATGACTGTAAGCATGCTCTTCTGCGTATATTTCATAAAGAACATGCCGATCACGATCTCGGTTATGACCGTAATGAGCAGCCGCAGAACGACTGCGTCATTATCCTTCCAGCTTTTCATAATACCGTACAGCGGCTGGCGTGCATTGAACAGCAGCTTTCCGTTTTCGACGGTGATCGCCAGTTCTGTGTGAAAGACTGTTCTGGTATAGGATTCTTCAGATAGCAGGAATGAATCTGTTTCCGGAAAGTATACCAGTACATAAAATGTTTCAGGCGGATAATAGCCGAACACATAAGGACTGTTCTGTGCCAGGACACCCCAGAAATACAGTTGTTCTGTTCTGGCTTCATTCAGCAGCTTTGTTTCATCGATAAATTTCTGATAGATCTCCTTATCGATCTCCGGGGCCTGTTCATCCCACCATGGCATCCATGCAATCTGCATCGGCTGATTCGGTCCGTAACTTTTGACAGTTGAAAGGACCGTCACGACACATGGTTCATGGATACCGGAAAAGTCGATCACAAGATCCGGTTTCGGACCCATATCCGCATATACGGGCAGACTCATTGCGCACAGCATGACCAGCGTTAACATCAGACTTTTCAGAATTTTCATGAACACACCTCCTTTATTGTCATTTTATCACTGGTTTGATGGGGGACAAATAATCTTAAGAAACACCTGCATGATATCGTTTTGTTTCAAGACTTATGGTTTTCAGAAACTGACAGGCTAAGTTATACTTATTCCGTAGAGATATAGCAGAGGTTACAGAATATGATTGAAAACATTAGGGCATTCGCTGCCGATATAGACATGACATTAACAGCCAAAGGATCAGATCTTCCCGAAGCAACCGTGGAAGCTTTCCGTGTGATGCATGAAAACGGGATCCTGCTGGGACTGGCTACCGGAAGAGAACTGAACAAGAGACTTTACGATCAGGCTGCGACATGGGGACTTGATTACCAGTTTGATTTCCTGATCGGCATGAACGGAGGCATGATATGGGACCGTTTCCATGAAGAACCATGGCTCATGGATCTCATGGATCAGGAAACGATGAAAGAGATCCTCTATTACCTCAAGCCGGTCATTGACCAGTATGAAGTCTCCGTCAACGCTGAAGGAGGCGGCAACAATGCCGCGATGAACATTCATGGTGAGCTGATCTCATCCATGATCAGAAGAGGATTCAAGTTTGATGACTACACAGGAGACATTGAAGGATTCTGCGAGAAGCCCTGCTGCAAGCTGCTGTTCCGTACAACACCTGAAGCGGAAGCCGTCATCAGGGAACGTTTCCTTGCCCGTTACAGTGACCGTTTCCAGATTATTGGCTCCTTCCCCGGTACTGTGGAAGTTATGGAAAAAGGGATCAATAAAGGCACCGGTCTTCAGCGCTTTGCCGAAATGAACGGCATTGACATGAAAGAGATCATAACATTCGGCGATAACGAGAATGACAATGAGATGCTCATTCGTTCAGGCTGGGGTGTCTGCCTGAAAGACGGTCAGGAGATCACAAAAGCCGTCGCGGATGATATTACGGAACAGACATGCCTGGAAGGCGGCGTCGGTCATTACCTGATCGATAAGTATCTCAAGCCTAAGCATCTGATGTAAACAGCATATGGAACTGCCTGATGCAGGGATCTGCGGACGGCAGTTTTTCTTTGTCCGACCAGAATAATGAAATACATATCCTTGCATGATGTCTGCCTCATATCTTAAGAAATTTTAATACTTCAATTATTTAATCTTGTTGAGATTATTTCTGTAAACGTTTACATCGATTTGGTACAGGTTTATAATATCAATAGAGTTTTTAACAGATAACCATAATCTATAGGAGGGAAAAATCGTGAAAAATCTGTTTAAATTGGTTCTTGCCGGCACAATGGCTCTGAGCCTCGCAGCTTGCAGCGGCGGCAATTCAGGCGGAGGCGGCTCCGCAGCACCTGCAGACAGCGATTCCGAACTGGTAAAAGCTGCCAAAGCAGACGGAGAACTTGTTGTTTACGGTTCCTGTGAAGAGGAATATCTCGCTGCAGCATGCGAGAATTTCGAAAAACTTTACGGAATCAAAGTCCAGTATCAGAGACTGTCCACCGGTGAAGTGCAGTCCAAGATTGAAGAAGAAAACGGAAATCCGTCCGGTGACGTCTGGTTCGGCGGAACTACCGATCCGTACAACATCGCCGCAAAGAAGGGTCTTCTCGAAGCTTATGAAGCAGAGAATGCTTCACATCTCTTAGGTTCTGCATATCGTGACGCTGATGGTTACTGGTATGGTATCTATAAGGGAATCCTCGGCTTCATGGTCAACAAAGATGAACTCAAGCGCATGGGCATTGATGAACCGGCAGACTGGAAAGATCTGCTTGACCCGAAATATAAGGGTCTGGTATGGCTGTCCAACTATAATACTGCAGGTACAGCTAAGCTCGTTATCAACACAATGATCCAGAAGTACGGACATGATGAAGGCATCCAGTATCTCGTTGATCTTGATAAGAACGTACAGGTCTACACAAAATCCGGTTCCGGTCCTTCCAAGAATGTCGGTACAGGCGAATGCGTCGTTGGTATCGGATTCCTGCATGATGGTATTGCACAGATCGTAGACAACGGTTACGGAAACATCGGTCTTGTTATTCCGAGCACAGGTACATCATTCGAAGTTGGTGCTACAGCGATCTTCAAAGGCGCAAAGCATCCGAATGCAGCAAAACTGTGGATCGAATATGCTCTGTCACCTGAGTGTGTAGAACTCGCCGCAAAGAACGGTTCTTATCAGTTCCTTGTCATCGACAATGCAAAACAGCCTGAACAGGCAGAAGAGTTCGGCCTGGATCCCAACAATGTCATGGATTATGACTTTGAGGATGCAAAGCAGAACACTGAAACATACATTACTGAAGTCATGAACGCTCTCGGCGGCGGTGACGACAGATTCAAGACAGAATAAAGATGATTCTGATTAAGTGCGGACGGGCACACAGTCCGTCCGCATTTAATGTATTTACCTGAGACAGGAGGGTCTTCATGACAAGAAAGCAAGGAAAAGATCTTGACCGCAAAAAGTTCTATGCGGATCCGATCATTGTTACAACGATCGTTGTCCTGATCGTATTCCTGACACTCTTTATTCTTTATCCTCTTGCGATCCTGCTGGTAGACAGCTTTGTCACCGGTGAAGGTTTTACCCTGAATGTGTTCAGGCGTGTCCTCGCTATGCCCAGCTTCCGCAAGGCGATCACCAACACTTTGAGAGTCGGTTTCCTCGTCGGTATCATGTCTGCTGCGATCGGACTCCTGTTCGCATATGTAGAAGAATATGTACAGCTGAAGACAAAGGTACTGGAGGGACTGTTCAAGGTGATCAGCCTTCTGCCGGTCGTATCTCCCCCGTTCGTTCTTTCCCTGTCAATGATCATGCTGTTCGGAAAAGCGGGTATCATTACGCGCTATCTGCTGCATATCTATGAAAACAACGTTTACGGTTTCTGGGGTATTGCGATCGTACAGACGCTTACCTTCTTCCCGGTCTGCTACATGATGATGAAAGGATTGCTGAGAAACATCGATCCTTCCCTGGAAGAAGCTGCGCGTGATATGGGTGCTTCCCGTTTCAAAGTATTCTCGACTGTAACACTGCCGCTGATCCTGCCGGGTCTTGGCAATGCGTTCCTTGTAACCTTTATCGAATCGATCGCTGACTTTGCCAACCCGATGATCATCGGCGGTTCCTACGATACACTGGCGACCTCGATCTATCTGCAGATCACCGGTGCATATGACAAAGAAGGTGCTTCGGCAATGGCTGTCGTCCTGCTGACGATCACCCTGCTGATGTTCATCGTTCAGAAGTATTATCTGGAAGCCAAGAGCACAGCTACGCTTACCGGTAAGGCAAGCCGTCAGAGAATGCTGATAACTGACAAATCGGTCACCAGACCTCTGACAGCCTTCTGTCTGCTGGTTGCTTCATTTGTTGTCCTGATGTACATCTGTGTACCTTTAGGCGCACTCTTCCGGACATGGGGCTATGACTTCCATCTGACGTTCAAGTGGTTCGGTCTTGTCTTCACCCGCTATAAGGGTCTCAAGGCATTCAAAGACTCCTTCCTGCTGTCTCTGATCGCTTCGCCGATCACAGCGCTGTTCTCAATGATCATCTCCTATCTGGTCGTTAAGAGAAACTTCCGTTCCAAGGGATTCATTGAAGCAGTATCAATGCTGGCTATGGCTGTTCCGGGTACAGTTCTCGGTGTCGGATATATCCGCGGATTCTCTGCGGGTGTATTCCGTACCGGATTCCTGCAGTCCCTGTATGGTACCGGTGCCCTGCTCGTGATCGTATTCATCGTACGTTCCCTGCCTACCGGTACACGAAGCGGTATCTCCGCTCTGCGTCAGATCGATAAGAGCATTGAAGAGTCTGCTTATGATATGGGTGCTGACAGTTTCACCGTATTCATGACAGTTACCCTGCCGCTGATCAAGGACAGCTTCCTTTCAGGTCTTGTTACCGCATTTGTCCGCAGTATCACCGCGATCTCTGCGATCATCCTGCTGGTTACACCGAAGTATCTGCTGATCACTGTACAGATCAATGAATTTGCAGAGAAAGGTTCTTACGGTATTGCCTGCGCATTTGCGACGATCCTGATCATCATCACCTACAGTGCTGTTGCACTGATGAATCTCTTCATTAAACGATTCGGCACCAGCCGTGAAATAAAGGAGGCTTAACGATGGCTAAAGAGAAAAAAGGAGTTCGTCTGGAGCATATTTCAAAGATCTATCAGGATCCTAAGACAAAGAAAGAATTCTATGCTGTTAAGGACACTTCACTGGATATTGAACCAGGTACATTCGTTACCCTGCTGGGTCCTTCCGGCTGCGGTAAGACAACAACTCTGAGAATGATCGCGGGCTTTGAAAGCCCTGATGAAGGAGAGATCTACCTCGGCGGAGAACCGATCAATGAACTGACGCCGAACAAGAGAGATACCGCCATGGTATTCCAGAGCTATGCTCTGCTCCCCCACTACAACATCTTCGATAACGTAGCTTATGGTCTGAAGCTGAGAAAAATGGATAAAGCAGTGATCCAGGAAAAGGTCACCAATATCCTGAAACTGGTCGGTCTTGAAGGCATGGAAAGCCGTATGACGAACCAGCTTTCCGGCGGCCAGCAGCAGCGTGTCGCTCTGGCAAGAGCGCTGGTCCTGGAACCCGGTGTCCTGCTGTTTGACGAACCTCTGTCCAACCTGGATGCCAAGCTGCGTGTCACGATGCGTACAGAGATCCGCAGGATCCAGCAGGAAGCAGGTATCACGGCGATCTATGTCACTCATGACCAGTCTGAAGCGATGGCGATCTCAGATAAGATCATCATCATGAACAAAGGCGTTGTCGCAATGATGGGCACTCCGCAGGAGATCTACTATCATCCGAACAGTGAGTTTGTTGCGGACTTCATCGGTGAAGCCAACTTCCTTAAAGGAACAGTTACGGAAGCCAGAGGAGCAGAAGGCACAGTCGATGTTCAGGGAAACAAGCTCGCGCTTCAGGAACTGAACGGACGCAGTGTCGGTGATGAATGCACGCTTGTGCTCCGTCCCGAAGCTGCTGTACTGGCTGATGAAGGTCAGCTGCCATGTGATGTTATTCTGAGTACATTCATGGGAAGCTATCAGAACTACCATGTCATGGTAGGAGATACCCTTGTCAAAATCACTGACTTCAACCCTAAGAATAAAAAGATCTATGATGTCGGTGACAAGGCTTTCGTCAAGTTTGACAGCGGAAGCGTACACGTTATCTGACCTGTTGAAAAAGCACTCTGCCGTTTTTGGCAAAGTGCTTTTTTAGTGCTTTGTGAAGGAATCAGAGTGACTGCAGTCTGTGAATGGCACGTTCCACTTCATCACACTCTTCTCCGCTGATGATCCCCCATTCTTCACGAATCAGTCTGAGCTGTTCCCGGTAAGCCGAGACAGCACCGGCTTTATCACCTCGGATCTCGCAGATATGGGCAATACTGACTGCACTGTCGGTGAATTTGGGTGATGGCTGGGCTTCCTGACCTTTCCGGTACCATGCTATGGCTTTGTCATATTCCTGTCTCATAGTATAGATATCACCCAGTGTCACTGCCCGGCACCATTCCTGATCCTGCATATTCTCTATTTCACACAGTATCGTCTCGGCTTCCTCTGCTTCTCCTGCTGCCTGTGCGATCATATAGCGGTACATAGGTACACGGAATGTATGATCTATACCGGCAAGTTTTCCAAGCCATTCCTGTGCTTCTGCAAGCCTCCTGTCATCGATCAGATTGTCTAAAAGCCACATGATCGTACAGCGGTTTCCAGGATGGTTTGAGCAGAAGTCTGTGAACCACTCTATCAGCAGATGGTGGTTCCTGACACACCAGTCAGGCATAAAACTGCCCCAGGCATTGGCAAGTTCACTGATGGCATCACTGTCCCCGTCAGTCTTCTCCGCTGCCTGTTTGCCATGCTGTACTGCCAGGCTGCGGTACTGTTCAGCCTGATGGTTATACAGCTTTGTCAGCATTAACTGTGCCCTGCCTTCCAGTTCAGGCTGTGCGGACAGATCGTTCAGCTGCTGTTCCAGCTGACGTTCTTCAGCTTCATCAAATAATCCATGACTGTAGATCCTGTTTTCGATACGCTCCAGCTGCTGCTCAGGTGCCATGGCAAATAGCTGATCGATCGTCACACCAAAATAAATAGCGATCTTCGGCAGCATCCCTATGTCCGGCATGCTGGCACCCCTCTCCCATTTACTGACGGTCTGAGGCGTCACATCCAGTGCTGCGGCAAGCGCTTCCTGAGTAATGCCCCGGTCATCTCTCAGACGCCTTATTTCTTTTCCCATCTCCATAATAGAGGTCCTCTCATTTCTTTCTGCAACTTCATCATATCAGAGCACAGTAAAAATAACAGCGACCATCACGAGGGTGAACTGACGCATCAGTTGAGTCCTCAGGAATACGGAATTTATGATCTTATTCAGATGATGCCCATCGGGATCAGTATGACCAGCAGGAATGCCGTCAGGGCCCATTCTGTGATCAGGAAGGTTTTTCTCTTCTGAGGATTCATATCGGGCACATAATTGGCTGCCAGGAAGAACGGGATATATGTCGTCACAAATACCGGGAGCACACCCCACCATTTGTATACCCAGATAAATGAATGATTGCTTGTACCGGCAAGGAAAGATTCTACCAGGGCAAACAGAAGCGCCATACTGAGGGCCCCTGCCAGTCTGCAGTCGATCCCGCGTCTGCCGTTTCCGGAAAAATAGCGTGTTGTTCTGTCTGCCGGCAGCATCTTGAATGAAATGATCCCGGCAAGCGAGAACATCATGGAGAGTTCCCAGCATACACCGATCAGCAGGATAAATGTTGTGGATTCATTTGAAACAGACCAGAGCGGATATCCGGCGAAATGGCCGATCACTGCATTGGCGATCTCATACAGCCAGTGGACGCCATATAAGGCAAGGCCTGCATAGATCGCGCTGTAGTTTTTCTTACTGATCTCTGTCCAATAGACATAGAACACTACAGCAAGTATGAAGATGAAAGTCCAGTTGAAGTTCTCTGTACTTCTGACAATGATGCTGTCGACAAGATCCATCGCATCCTGTGATCCGTCACCCCAAAAAACGAACATTGAAAAATACCTCCTGATAATTATATGATTTCTGTCTTCATGCATAACTGCATGACCTGTGATTGGAATTTGATCAGTCTGAAGTTACGATGCTGCAGAAGTATTGTGCAGGCTGTTGTATCTGTCATTTGCGGATCAATATTTGTCTGTATATTTATTATAAAACAAAAAAGAGGACACATCTGCGTCCTCTTGATATGGTGGAGCTAAGGAG
>JAFOMZ010000097.1 GCA_017421125.1 Solobacterium sp. | reverse complement strand
TGACAGCGTCGCTGACGCCGTGGGCCGTAAAGATCACAACGCCCTCATCGATCTGATCCAGCAGCTCCAGTCTTGTTTTACGGGGATCCTCAACAAAACGTATGCCGAGTGCTTCACATTCCCGTACAACGTATTTATTATGAACGATCATGCCGAGCATGCAGATGGGCATGCCCTGATATTTTTCGGCTGTTTCCCTGGCGATTCTGATTGCCCTGACAACGCCTTGACAGTATCCTCTGGGTACGACAGGTACGATTTTCATTTGATCTCCTCCTCTTCACAAAACGAAAAAAACCGATATAATTTGGCTGTCATCCGCAAAAGCGGATCCGGCTTGTTTTATTGTACTCTGAACCGTATCTGTTTGGAAAGTCAGAGGAAGATGAGGAGGTATCAATGAAGAAATTTGAAGATTTTAATATGAAGAACAAAACGATGGATTTTATCCGTCTGAACGGGTTCACTGAACCGACACCCATACAGCAGGAAGTGATCCCGGCATTTCTGCGCGGCAAGGATATCATCGGCCTCTCCAAGACAGGAACCGGCAAAACACATGCGTTTCTGATCCCTCTGATGGAACAGATCGATCCTTCAGCAGACCGCTGTCAGGCAGTCATCACAGCCCCGACCAGGGAACTGGCTGCCCAGATCTATGAGAAGGCCAGGCTGATGCAGGAGATCGAACCTGATATCCGTGTACGTCTTTTTATCGGCGGACAGGACCGTGACCGTGAGATCCAGCAGCTGTCAGCTGCCCAGCCGCATATCGCGATCGGAACACCCGGCAGGATCAAGGATATGTTCCTGAATGCAGGAGCGCTGCGCATTGAAGAAACGCCGGTACTGATCGTGGATGAAGCTGATATGACGCTGGAATACGGATTCCTTGATGAGATCGACGCGTTTGCCGGAAGGATGCGTGAGGATCTGGAAATGCTGGCATTCTCGGCAACGATGCCCGACCAGCTGAAGCCGTTCCTGAAGAAGTACATGCACCATCCCATTACATTTACGATCGAAGATGATGAGGAATTCAATCCCCGCATCCGTCATATCCTTGTGCCGTGCTACCACCACACATACGTCGAGATGATCCGTTCCATCATGCCCGGCTTCAATCCGTATGTCTGCCTGATCTTTGCGAACACGAGGGAAATGGCAGCCCAGATCGCTGAAGGACTGCGTTCCGAAGGCGTTGAAGTGACAGAACTGCATGGTGACCTGGAAAGCAGAAAGCGTAAGCAGGCAATGAAGGAGATCGCTGACAGCAGGCATACATATGTCGTATGTACGGACCTGGCTGCCCGCGGCATCGATATTCCGACCGTCACACATGTTATCTCATGCGGATTCCCGAGTGACCTGGAATACTATATCCACCGTGCTGGACGTACGGGAAGGGCAGGCTCCGACGGTATCTGCTACGCACTGTATCAGGAGTCCGATGATCAGGCGATCCGTTCCCTGATGAAGCGCGGTGTCCGTTTTGAACACAGCCGTTATCATAACAATGCCTGGACAAAGCTGCGTCCTTATGGCCAGAAGTTCCAGAAGCAGGAAGATGAGCTGTCCAAACAGATCTCCAAGATGATGACGAAGAAGAATACCAAGGTCAAGCCGGGTTATAAAAAGAAGCGCCAGGCAGCGATTGAAAAACTCCAGCGCCAGAAGAAACGTGAACTGATCCGTGCCAAGATCAAGGAAGAGAAGAAGGCAAGATACCGCCAGGCCCAGAGAGAAAAGAACGCCGGGGATTCCGAATGATCATCGGCTGCCATGTCAAAATGACTGCCCCGGAATTTCTGGCGGGCAGTGTCAAGGAAGCGCTCAGCTATGATGCCAACGCATTGATGCTGTATACGGGCGCACCGCAGAATACGAAACGCAGGCCTCTGGAAGAAATGCGCATCGCTGAGGCAAAAGAACTGATGGAGAAGAACGGGATCCCGATGCAGCTCATGATCATCCATGCGCCGTATCTGATCAATCCGGCCAATGCCGTCAAACCGGAAGTGTTTGAGCTGGCAGGAGAATTCCTGTATTCCGAAGTAATCAGGACACATGCCATCGGCGCATCATATATCGTTCTGCATCCCGGCAGCTATACGACGACGGACACAAAGACAGGCATGGATACGGTCGTCCGGTGCCTAAACGGTCTGCCTGAGCTGCCGGAAGGCATCGTCATCTGTCTGGAAACGATGGCAGGCAAGGGCAGTGAATTGGGCAGGACGTTTGAGGAATTGGCGGAGATACTGGAACGCCTGGATCATCCGGAACATTACGGGGTCTGCCTGGATACCTGTCATATCAATGACGCAGGGTATGACGTCAATGACTTTGACGGAGTGCTCGATGAGTTTGACCGCGTTCTTTCCCTGGAAAGACTGCACGTGATCCATCTCAATGATTCAAAGAATCTCCGCGGGGCACGGAAAGACCGGCACGCGAATATCGGTCTGGGAACGATCGGCTTCGAAACGCTGCACAGGATCGCAATGGCTCCCAGGACCGCACATATTCCCAAAATACTGGAAACACCTTATATCGGCGGGGAACCTCCATATGCCAGGGAGATCGCCATGCTGAGGAAGGGTGTTTACGAAGAAGGCTGGCAGGAACATCTGACAGTGTCTGAATAGGACACTGTTTTTTTGTGCCGCAATGCAGATCGGTATTTTGGAGTGCTGCTGTTGGCATATCAGGCAATATACGGTATGCTAAAGACAGAAACCTGCATCTGACAGAAATCATCAGACGGACACCGGTAACTGCATTGTTATTGTATTTTGAGTTTGCCCGGATGTTTCTGTCTGCGTGTTTCATGAAGGAGGAAACGCGTATGCGCTATATCTGTCTGGTCTGCGGCTATGTCTATGACGAATCCGCGGAAGAGGCTTTGTTCGGCACGCTTCCCGATGACTGGAAATGTCCGCTCTGCGGGGCGGCACGATCTGATTTCCGGCCGGAGGAACAGCAGGAGCCTGCCGGGATAAAAACATCCGCGCCGCCGGCCTCTTACGACGAGGACACCGATCATCCGTATTCTCCGGGCCAGCTTTCCTTAATATGCTCAAATCTCGCGCGCGGCTGCGAGAAGCAGTACAAACAGGAGGAAGCTGCGCTTTTCAGGGAATTGTCCGACTATTTCCGTTCTGCAGTACCGGCTGTACAGGATGCCGGTGTACAGATGATCGCAGGTATGCTGCAGGATGATATCGAACGTTATGCCGCCCTCAGGGCTGCCGCTGTCAGTGAGAATGACCGCGGCGCACAGCGTGTCTGTGTCTGGGGCGAAAAGGTCACCAGGGTACTGTCCAGCGTTGTCGGCAGATACCTCAGGGAAGGTGAAGCCATGCTGGCGGATACCGACATCTGGGTATGCACGGTCTGCGGCTTCGTATGGGTCTCGGATCAGGCGCCGGAACTCTGCCCTGTATGCAGGGTGCCGGCCTGGAAGTTTGAAAAGATCGGAAGGAGCACAGTCAGATGAAAACAAAGGTTGCTGTAAGAAATCTGCGGCTCTGTACGAAAGACTGCCTGTGTCTGTATGTCTGTCCGACCGGCGCGTCGGATACGGAAAACAGCATCATCGATGTCAGCAGATGCATCGGCTGCGGCATGTGTGCCGATGCGTGTCCGAGTGCAGCCATCAGTATGGTGCCTCTGGAGTACCCGCCCCAGCAGGCAAAAACAGAGACTGTCCGCAAGGCGCTGAACCGTATGGCGCAAAGCAGGGCAGATGCCGAAGCTGCCGCGCTGCAGATCGCGGAACAGACAGAACTGGAAGGCCTGAAACGGCTGATGAAAGCCGTCGCCATGTCTGAGCGTCTGATCGGGGAAGACATCATGCGTGAAGCAGGGTTTATGCTGCCGCAGAGCGGCAATGCGCATAAACTGCTGCAGGACATGGTAAAGCACCCGCCCGGCCCGCAGTTCCCTGCGGAAGCAGCAGAAAAACTCATCAAATCGATTCCATGCAATGAAACAGTGAAAGAAGGAGAATGCAAAATGACAAAATGGAAATGCTCGATCTGCGGTTATGAACATGAAGGCGATACACCCCCTGAGAAATGCCCTGTATGCAAACAGCCCGCATCTGTATTCACCAAGATCGAAGAAGCACCTGAGACAGTGAAGAAGAGCAGGTATGCCGGCACAAAGACAGAGCAGAATCTGCGGGAAGCTTTTGCCGGTGAATCACAGGCAAGAAACAAATATACCTACTATGCTTCCGTTGCGAAGAAAGCCGGTTATGAACAGATCGCTGCGCTGTTCCTGCAGACAGCCGAGAATGAAAAAGAACATGCGAAGCTATGGTTCAAGGCTCTTGGTGAACTCGGTGATACAGCCGAGAATCTGCTGCATGCGGCAGAGGGTGAAAATGCCGAATGGACCGACATGTACGAAAGAATGGCCAAGGATGCCGAAGCGGAAGGATTCCCCGAACTGGCAGCCCAGTTCAGAGGTGTCGGCGCGATCGAGAAACTGCATGAGGAAAGATACCGTGCTCTGCTGAAGAATATCGAACAGAAAGAAGTGTTCAGAAAGAATACGGAAACTGTCTGGGAATGCCGGAACTGCGGCTATGTAACAGTCGGTCCGGAAGCTCCGGAAGTCTGCCCTGTATGCAGTCATCCGCAGGCATATTTCGAAGTCAGGAAAGAAAACTATTGAAACGCTGAAAGGTCCTTCCGGAAGGAAGGATCTATTCACGAAAAAACACGGACCGCTGTGTGTGTCCGTGTCTATTATTATTTACTGCGTTCCTCTACGATCTTCAGGATCTCTGCTTTCAATGCGTCCTCCAGCTCGCTCTGCGGTACAGTCCTGAGCAGTTTGCCTTTCGCAAACAGCATGCCCATTTCATATCCGCCCGCGACACCGATATCGGCACGGCTGGCTTCCTGCATGCCGTTGACCGGGCAGCCCATGACTGCCACCTGGATATCCTCATGGATGTCAGCGAGGAATTCCTCCATCTTTTTGACCAGCGGCAGCATATCATACTGGATCCTTCCGCATGTCGGGCAGGCAACAAGATCGGGGACCTTGTCATACAGTCCGAAGCATTTCAGCAGCTGCTTGGCAATGATCAGCTCATCCTTCGGCGGTCCGGATACGGATACGCGGATGGTGTCGCCGATCCCTTCGTGCAACAGTGTTCCAAGTGCCGCGGAACTCTTGACCGCGCTTTCCGCAAAACCGCCTGCTTCCGTCACACCGAGGTGCAGGGGATAAGGGAAGTGCTTTGCGGCAGCCTCATATGCGGCGATCGTCAGGGCAACGTTGGATGACTTGAAGGACAGACAGATGTCATGGAATCCGAGGTCTTCCAGGATCCTGACGTGTCTGTCAGCGCTGTCGATCATCGCTTCAGCGCAGGGTCCGCCGTATTTCTGCAGGAACTGCTGTTCAAGAGAACCGGAATTGATGCCGATCCTGATCGGCACATGGTTTTCCAGACACTTCTTGACAACAGCTTCCGTATGTTCGCGTTTGCCGATGTTTCCGGGATTGATGCGGATCTTGTCGACATGCCCGTCCAAGGCAAGCAGAGCAAGCTGATAGTTGAAATGAATGTCCGCTACAAGCGGAATGTTTGTTTTTTCCTTGATGTAAGGGATCGCAAGCGCGTCTTCTTTATCCAGCACAGCCAGACGGGCGATCTGGCATCCGCCGGCCTCAAGCTCATTGATCTGTCTGACGCTTGCTTCAATATCTTTTGCAGGAACGTTCGTCATAGACTGTATGACGCATGCGTCCTGGCCGCCGATCTGCAGTCCTCCGACATAGATCGGACGTGTTTCTGTTCTTTTCATGAGATGACCTCCCACGGGTATTATCTCACAAGTAAGGGAAAATTGACATTTTTCCCCGGCGGATCGCAGGTTTGAATATGCAAGCATGCCGAAAACGGGAAACAGCCGTTCCGGGGCATCATTTCCGGGTCATTTTTTTATCAATGCTTGAAATGAATTCCTTGGAAAAAGAAAATACATGTGGTATACTCTCATGGTAAATCAGGAGGTTTGAAAAATGCCTAGAGACAATATCACCTTTAAATGCTCAGTCTGCGGTGAAGAAAACTATATCGGTACAAGAAACAAGCGCAAGCACGCTGAGAAAATGGAAATCAAAAAGTATTGCCCGAGATGCAATCAGAAAACTCTGCATAAGGAGAAAAAATAACCTGCCGGGTTATTTTTTTGAATATCGGGTATGAAGATCGATATACTGCCGATCGGACTGTATCAGGAAAACATCTACGTTCTGCATGACAACGGTCATGTGCTGATCATCGATCCCGGAAGGTACGGGAAAGAGATCGCCAGGAAGATCGCTTCTGACGAGACGGTGGATGCGGTGATCCTGACGCACGGCCATTCCGATCATACGATGGCAGCGGACGACATGGCCGAGAAATACGGCTGTCCTGTCTACATGAACCACGGGGATCTTCCGCTTACGGCAAAGGATGCCGGCAGGATCGACGGAACGGAATATCCGGTCTGGTCACCAATCGAGGATCTGCCGGAAGGGGATATAACGATCGGTTCATTTCCTCTGCATATCTACCATACACCGGGCCATACAGCAGGAAGCGTCCTGATCCGTTACAGAAATGTTCTGTTTACCGGCGATACGCTGTTTGCGTCAAGCATCGGCAGGACGGATCTGTATTCGGGTGATGAAGTCCAGATGATCGATTCACTCAGAAGGATCGTCAGGCTGCCGGCAGACCTTACGTTCTATCCCGGACATGGTCCTTCATCCACGATCGGCCTTCAGCTGAAGGTCAATCCCTATCTGCAGAATCTATGAAAAAAACCGGCGCGCCGGTTTTTTATTCTTCTTCGACACCGTAGCCTTTTTTCAGGTCTACCACAGGCAGGGAAACGGTATTTTCCCTGTTCTGGATCTCGATCTTGATGATCTGATCGAGCGGAACGTTTTCGATCAGGAAACCGTTGACCAGGTCCAGTTCCACCGGATCGTCATCAGGGGACTTGAAATCCTGAGGGTTCGTCACATAGCCGGACCGGATACTGCCGTCCTGAAGCGTGACAGTTATAAATTTATTCAGATACGGGAGTACTTGATCGCGGTCCATTCTGATACCTCACTATAAATTATGATAGCACAACAGAAAGTGAATACTTCACTAAAAGTACGAAACTGCCAAATGTTGTATGATAAATACAGGAGCGATCATGACAAAGATATGTGTCAGTGCGTGTCTGGCCGGCTGCCGGTGCAGATATGACGGAAAAACAAATGAAATACCTGAGATCCGGAAGATGACGGAAGAAGGAACTGCCGTTCCCGTCTGTCCGGAGGTATGGGGCGGATTGCCCGTACCGCGGATCCCGTCAGAACGGATCGGCGATCATGTCATCAACCGTGAGGGCATTGATGTGACGGAAGCGTATATGAAGGGCAGCAGGCTCGCGCTGGAAACATGCCTGAAAGAAGGCTGTACAGCAGCTGTCCTGAAAGCCAGGAGTCCGGCATGCGGCCATGGGAAGATCTACGACGGCACATTTACAAAAACACTTGTCAACGGAAACGGAACGTTTGCGCAGATGCTGGAAGAACACGGCATTGCTGTGATGACAGAAGAAGAATTCCTGAACATGGACTGATCATTCTGAAAAAGAGGGAATGATCTTTTTTTGTGCGTATCAATAAGTGAAGGGAGGAATATGGAGGAACTGCTCAAGGAGTTTTTACGGACAGCACTGAAATACGGGGCGACCGATATCCATTTCAGCGTCGATGCCCAAGGCGCAATGGCAGTGGAAATGCGGATCGGCGGAAAGATGTACCGTCTTCCCCAGAGAGCTGCGGATGAGCGGTTTTTCCGCTTTCTGCTGTACAGGGCAGACATGGATGTGAGTGCTGCCGCACTGCCGCAGACAGGCTCATTCGAGATCATGGTAGACGGCAGACGGGTTGCGCTGAGGTTTGCGCTGGTCAGCGGATACCACCTGAAGAGCGGCGTACTCAGGATACTCAGCAGTACAGGCAATCTCTCAGTCAGTGACCTGAGCATGGATGAGGAACAGGTCAGCTATCTGAAAAGCATAACGGGACACCGGTCCGGCCTGTATGTATTCTCAGGCCCTACCGGCAGCGGCAAGACCACGACGATGTATACGATCCTCAATGAAACAACGGGAAGGAAGATCTACACGCTGGAAGACCCGGTGGAAGTGTATTCCGAGAAATATGTCCAGCTGCAGGTCAATGCCCAGGCGCACCTGTCGTTTGCGGAAGGGATCCGCCAGCTGATGCGGCATGACCCGGATATCATCATGATCGGTGAGATCAGGGACAGTGAAGCGGCACAGATGGCTGTCAGATGCGCGCTTACCGGACATCTCGTCGTGACATCCATTCATTCCGCAGACTGTACAGGAGCGGTGCACAGGCTGCTGGATCTCGGTGTCCATGAATACCAGCTGAGCGATGTGCTCAGCGGGATCACAAGCCAGAGGCTTTATGACAGAACGGACAGACCGGGCAGGATATGCGTATACGAAATGATGGACAGGGAGGAGGTGAACTATTATTTCGCAAACCGGAAACACAGCGCCCGTTTCAAAAAGCTTTCGGAAGCGGTTATGGAAGCTGTTGAAAACGGATATATCAGTGTCACACAGGCAGCGCAGGATCTTGCTTGAACCGTTTGACTGTGAAGGCATCCTGTCGCTCATGAACGCAGGCTTTTCCCTGCGCCAGTGCCTCAATGTGCTGGAGGATGAACGGAATGCGGAATGCTTTGCACTGATGCGCGGACAGCTGGAGAACGGTGAACCGGGAGACCGTGTCATGACGGATTTCTGTCCGGACAGATACAGGCATTATTTGGAAGGGTTTATCCCGGTCCTGCCGGTAAAGGAAGCACTTGGTCTTTCCATACGCATGGCCAATGCCCGGCAGGCCTCCAGAAAGCAGTATCTGTCACAGGCTGTGTATCCCCTGAGTATGTTCCTGCTGATGCTGTGCGGCTGTCTGCTGTTTTCGGAGTTCTGTTTCCCGGCACTGCTTTCCATGATGGCAGGCTTCCGCATCGATCTCTCGTTTTACAGCCGGATAGCCTCAGCCATGCGTCTTGTCAGCTGCTGCCTGCTGGCATTTGTGATCGCTGTCATGATCACAGCACTGATCTGTACGCGCAGGAAATACCGCATCAAAGCTTACTGCTTTCTCGCTTCCAGGGGGATCCTGCCCGTCATCAGGGAATATGTGTCTGCCAGGTTCATCCTCTTTTACACACAGTGCATTGAAATGGATCTGCACACTATGCAGAGCCTGCAGGTCCTGAAGAACCTGGACTCCCAGCCGCTGATCAGGATGCTGGCGGAGGGAATGGATGAAGCGCTGCGGGACGGTGATGCTTTTGAAGAAGCGATGCACAGCAGATATCTGGATCCCTCTCTCTACAGGTTTATGAGGATCGCGGTCAATACGGAAGGGGCAGGGAATATGATGAGCAGCTATCTGCAGATGTCATCCCTACGCATGCAGAGAAAGATGAAAAGATACACCGAGGTGATCAGGATCGTCAGTTATGCCGCCATCGGTATCCTGCTGATCATCGTATACCGCATCCTGATGATGCCGCTGTCCGTATTGTCAGATATATAGGAGGTTCTGATGAAAAAAGGTTTTACTTTGCTTGAAATGATCATCGTAGTGACCATCGTATCGATCCTGTTCATCCTGTCTGTTCCGAATATCCAGAAGGTGCTCGGGATCGTGAACGAAAAAGGCTGTGACGCGCTGGTAAAGGTCGTTGATTCCGCGATCCTGGAGTACAGGCTTGCCTATGACAGGGATCCCAACAGTGTCAGTGACCTGATCAATGAAGGACTGATGAGTGATGTTCAGAGAACTTGTGAAGACGGCAGGACGATCTCGATCTACAACGGCCAGGCACAGGCGAACTGAAGGCTTCGTGCTTCTGCAGCTGCTGATCAGCCTGTCCGTACTGTCCGTGCTCGGACTGATCGGACTGCAGTCAGTCAGGTTTTCCCGCGGCGCATTTTCGTTGTTTCCCGACCGGTATCTGGAAATGCAGTCAGAAGCGATCCTGCATGCGGACAGCAGGTCGTTTACCGCTGAAGATGACGGAAGAACACATATCGGTTTCAACCGGTACGGGAATGCCGCGCATGTCGGAACGGTCACATTCTCGGACGACAGGAAAACATATACAGCAGTGATCGAACTGGGAGGCGGAAGACTGGTCTTCCGTAATGACAGATGAGCCTGACAGATCTGCTGGCAGGACTTGCCGTTCTGTCGGTCTCTGTCATCCTGACAGTATGTGCTGTACGTACTTCATACAGGTCGGCCGAACTCATCAGGGAATGCTCACAGGAGATGGACGACGCCCACAGGCAGATCAGCGAAAGGATCGGAACATGTGTCATATGCGAAGCAGAAGCGGATTCTTCACCGCTGAACTGATCATTGTGCTGTGGGCGTGTCTGTTCCTGATGCCTGCGGCGCTGAGCTGTCTGAAGCTGCTGATCCCGCTGACGGAGTTTTCCGAGGAGATCCAGGATGAGATCGCATTATGCCAGCTGCGGCATATCCTGATCGTATCGGACGGCTTCATGGTCAGCCCGCAGGAAGTGCGGTTCGTATATCATGAGGAAGAAAATGTCCTGCGGTTCGTCAACCGGCATCTGATCCTTTCACCGGGAACGCAGATCTTCCTCTCAGACATCTCCGGGATCGGGTTCCGTGAATCCGGAGGGATCCTGATGCTGAAATACACAAGGGCCGGAAGGGAAACAGAACGGGTGCTTGTCCATGTCTAAAAAGGGATCCGTCAGCATCTATTTCCTGAGCATCTTCATTCTGATCACAGCTCTGATCTCGGTCATCGCGGAAAACAGCATGAACCGGATCAGGGCGATCACAAATCTCAGAAAGGCCAATGACTATCTGTCTGCCGAGGAAGCGGTGATCAGGTGCATCAGCTGCTATCTGAAGAACGAAGTTCCGGTTTCCGGCTATTATTCATATGCCGGCGTATCGTTCCGCGCGGAGTGCGCAGCGGACTCCTGCCTGGCAGAGATCATTGATCCTGTCAGTGAAATGCTTGATATCCAGCTGTACGGAGACGACAGTCATATCTACGATTATGTCCCCATACGGGAGTGGGATCAAATCCACTGACAGGAATGTTTAATTATTTTGTGTTCCGTTGACAAAAGAAACCATTCTTATAAAATAATGACGTAGGAGCATAAAATATGATTATTGTTAATGATTTAAGACCCGGAACATCGTTTGAATATGAGAATAACCTTTATACTGTTCTCAACCTTGATCTGAATAAAACTGCCATGAGACAGATGGTCGTAAAGGCAAAGGTCAAGAATCTGCGCACCGGTGTTATCAATGAGATCTCCTTCACCGGAGGAGACAAAGTTGAACCGGCGCATATCGAAAAGAAAGAGATGCAGTACCTTTATGATGACGGTGAAGCACTGGTATTTATGGATACCGAGACATATGAACAGATCGAAATTTCCAAGAGGAATCTCGAATGGGAATTGAAATTCATGAAAGAAAATGACATGGTCAACATCACGATGTACAACAACGAGATCCTCGGCGTGATCCTGCCGGATAAAGTTGCGCTTCAGATCGTGGAATGCGAGCAGGCAGTAAAAGGTGATACTGTGTCAGGTTCAGCAAAGACAAAGAATGCCAAGGTAGAAACAGGTCTGGATATCAAAGTACCTATGTTCATCGAAAACGGTGAGATCGTTCTGGTATCCACAGCAGACGGTAAATATTCAGGCAGAGCATAAAATGTGCTGATAAAGCACATTTTGTTTCAATAGGGGTTAGCTTATGAGTGAAATAGATAACAATGTGTCGGAAGCCGAACAGATGCCAGCTCCAGTCAAACCTGCACGTAAACGGAGACCAAGGAAAATAAACGATCAGCCGGCTGATCAGAATACAGAAAACGTGGAAAAACCGGTTAAGCGCACCCGCAGAAGAAAGACCGATGCGGCAGCGGAAAACCCTGAACCGGAACAGGCGGAAAAAGCACCTGTCAGACGTACCCGCAGAAAGAAGAGTACAGACGGTATGGAGGATTCCGGAAGCGAGGCTGCTGAAAAGCCTGTCAGACGCACACGGAGAAAGAAAACGGAAGAACAGGCTGAAGCACCTGCCGTGGAAGCAGCTGATGCTGAGCAGACAGCTGTAAAGAGAACGCGCAAAAAAAGATCAGCCGAGACCGGAACGGACACGGTAAAAAAACCTCCTGTCAGAAGGATCAGAAGGAAAAAGACTGAGACCGCAGAGGAAACAGCTGCTGAAACAGAACCGGCTGTTATGACCGAAACAGAGCAGCAGAATGAGACGGAACCTTCCGCAGCAGAAAACGGAGCGGTTCTGACTTTTGGCATGCCTGAAGCGGTCAATGCCGAACCCGTCAGGGAGATACCTGAAGAAAGTGAAGAACTCCCTTCCAGATATGAGACACCTGAATATCAGGCCTTCCTGAAAACACAGTTTTCGGAAGAAAATCCGGCGCCGGATGAAGAACCCGGAGAGGAACAGATCGAACGTTCGAGACCTGAAGAGCCTGCAGTTCCTGCAGAAGAAATGCCTGAAGCTGAGGCACCGGCGGAAGAACCTGCATCCGAACCGGAAGTGATCCCGTTCACGGCTGAAACAGTACCTGAGGAGAATATCCCCGAACGGGTGATGCCTGAAGAATCAGCAGAAGAAAAAACAGAGGCACCAGCTGAAGAAGAACCGGCACCTGAACCTGAAGTGATCTCGTTCACAGCTGAAACAGCACCTGAGGAGAATATCCCCGAGCGGGTGATGCCCGAAGAATCAGCTGAAGAAAAAACAGAAGTGCCGGCTGAGAAAAGCGGCGAACCGGAAACTCCGGAAGAAACATCTGAAGAACCTGCAGTCCCTGCAGAAGCAGTGCCTGAGGCTGAGATACCGGCTGAAGAAACAGCTGAAGAAACGACAGAAGATCCTGCTGAAGCAAGTACAGAACCGGAAGTTTCTGAAGAGGCTTCTGCAGAACCTGTCAGCGCTGAAGAAGAACAGCCGGAAGCTGAGACTGCTGAAGAAGAACCTGCTGAACCGGAAACTGTTCCGGAAGAGCCGGTCAATGAAG
>JAFOMZ010000096.1 GCA_017421125.1 Solobacterium sp. | reverse complement strand
TTTCAGGATTATCTCATTCAATGCCCTTGCTTAACTTAATGACATTGATGCGGTGCACCCCTTTTTTATTATCTGATTTTTTGCAGAATGATCAATTATTCAGCATCCTGAAGCATCTTCTTTGTGACGAGCTTCTGGTAACGCTTCTTAGCATCTTCTTCTGTCTTTGCAAACAGTTCTTCTGCTGCTTCTGCACCCTTCAGCTTCGGCAGGTTGAAGTAACGAGCCTCAGCCATCAGGTAATCATGGAACTTGGACCAATCAGGTTCTTTGGAGTCGATCGTGAGAGGTTTTGCATTTCTCGGATCGAAACGATACAGAGGTACATAGCCGCATGCGACTGCGTCTTTTTCTCTCTGCTGAGCGTTGATCAGACCACCCTTGATACCGTGCTCCTGGCAAGGGCTGTAAGCGATGATAATGGACGGACCATTGTAGCTTTCAGCTTCTTTCAGAGCCTTCAGTGTCTGTGTCGGGTTAGCGCCCATGGATACGGATGCAACATAAGCTGTGCCGTATTCCATAACGATCTGGCCCAGATCCTTCTTAGCAAGAGCTTTACCGCCGGCTGCGAACTTCGCGATGGAAGCAGCCTGTGAGGACTTGGAGGACTGTCCGCCAGTGTTGGAGTAAACTTCTGTATCCAGTACGAGAACGTTGACGTTCAGGCTGTTAGCCATAACGTGGTCAAGTCCGCCGTAACCGATATCGTAAGCCCATCCGTCACCACCGACGATCCATACAGACTTGGAAACGAGATCTCTTTCCATAGCCAGCAGTTCTTTTGCATTTTCGTTTGTGCTTGCTTTCAGTGCAGCAACCAGTTCGTCCTTGCATGCTCTCTGAGCATCACGGTCTTCACCGGCAGCCAGGTACTTCTCGTAAGCAGCCTTGAGTTCAGGTTCAACGCTGTCCTTGCTGTCTTCGATGAGCTTGAGGATCTTAGCTTCTTTATAGCTCTGAGCAATTGCCATACCGAAGCCGTATTCAGCGTTGTCTTCGAACAGTGAGTTAGCCCAAGCGACACCATTGTTGTCCTTATCTGTTACGAACGGAGTGGACGGTGTAGCGGAGCAGTAGATCATAGAGCAGCCTGTTGCGTTTGCAACGAGCATATCTTTACCGAACAGCTGGGAAGCCAGACGGTAGTAAGGAGCTTCTCCACAGCCAGGGCAGCATCCGCTGACTTCGAAGTAAGGCATCATCAGTGATACGCCGGCAACTGTATTCGGGTTGCCATACTGAGGTCTGTATTCAACACCCTTATAGAGGTAGTCAGCTGTCGGTTCCTGGTTAACAGCATCGTTGATCTCTGCAACTGTGAGAGCCTTTGTCGGGCATGCTTTGATACATACGCCGCAGCCTACGCAGTTCATCGGTGAGATCTGGATACGATACTTCAGACCAGCTTCCTTCGCGCCCTTGTAAGCAGCTGTCGGTTCTTTGACGGACCATTCAGCGCCGTTAGCAGCAGCGATCTCAGCAGCCTTAGCAGCTTCGTCTTCTGTGATCAGGAATGCACGGATCGTAGCATGCGGGCAGACATATGCGCAGCTGCCGCACTCAACGCACTTAGCGGAATCCCATGCAGGAACCTGAACAGCAATGTTTCTCTTTTCACGGAATGATACATTCTCAGGGATCGTTCCATCGAGAACACCATACTTCATGAAGCTGGAAACAGGCATGTCATAGCCTTCCAGTGCATTGATTCTCTGCAGGTTGTTGTCGAAGTATTCATCGCCTGTCTTCTCGAACAGAGCATCCGGATATTCCAGATCTGCCCATTCGGGTTTAACAGTTACTTCTACGAGACCTGATTTACCTGTATCGATCGCGTCGCAGTTGTTCTTGACAACATCTTCACCCTTACGTGCATATGTGTGACGAGCACTGTCTTTCATCAGTTCTACAGCTGTGCTGTAAGGCATGATCTGCTCGTTCAGTGCGAAGAATGCAGACTGCAGGATCGTATTTGTATGACGGCCCTTGTGTGTCTGGATCGCGAGTTTTGTAGCGTCGATTACATAGAACTTAGCATGCTTCTTAGCAAGACCAGCCAGCATTCTAGGCGGCAGGTGCTTGTCGATATCTTCAGCTGCGAATGTTGTGTTCAGCAGGAATGTTCCGCCTTCTTTGAGGTTGCGGACCATATCGAACTTATAGCAGTAGCTGTCCAGTGAGCAGGAAATGAAGTCAGCCTTGTCAATATAGTACGGGCTGTGGATCGGGCTCTTACCGAATCTCAGATGAGAACGTGTAACGCCGCCTGCCTTCTTGGAGTCGTATGCGAAGTAAGCCTGAGCATAGAGATCTGTGTTGTTGCCGATGATCTTGACTGTGCTCTTGTTAGCACCGACTGTACCGTCGGAACCAAGACCATAGAACAGGCAGGAGCTGTAGTCAGCTACGACATCAACGTTGACCGGCTCGAGTGACAGATGTGTAACATCGTCGTTGATACCGATCGTGAATTCTTCCATCGGTTCTTCCTTAGCCAGTTCTGCATAAACAGCAGCGATGTGGCTCGGATTTGTATCTTTGCTGGACAGACCATAACGGCCGCCGATGAGTGTCAGACCCTTGTGCTTTCTCAGAGCGTTCTGGACATCGAGGAACAGAGGTTCTCTGGAGCCGATCTCCTTGGAACGGTCAAGAACAGCGATCTTCTTAGCGGATGCAGGCAGAGCTGCTTCGAGGAATTTCTCGCTGAACGGACGATACAGATAAACTTTGATCAGACCGACTTTTTCGCCCTTAGCATTCAGGGAATCAACAGTCTCCATGATCGTATCTGTTACGGAACCCATAGCAATGATGACTCTTTCAGCTTCCGGATCGCCATAGTATACGAACGGTGCATAGTCACGGCCTGTATGTTCGCTGACAGCCTTGAAGTACTTAGCAGCGATTTCAGGAACCTTAGCAAAGTGTTCGTTCTGAGCTTCACGAGCCTGGAAGAAGATGTCGTCGTTCTGGGAACCGCCGCGTGTAACTGCGTGTCCATGCGGGTTCAGAGCGTTAGCGCGGAATGCTTCGAGCTTCTCTGCAGGAAGCAGTGATTTGAGGAAGTCATAATCCATGACTTCGACCTTCTGAATTTCATGTGAAGTTCTGAAGCCATCGAAGAAATGCATAACAGCTACGGAACCGTCAATAGCGATTAAGTGTGCAACACCTGCCAGGTCCATGCAGTCCTGTACAGAGTGGGAACACATCATGACCATACCGGTCTGACGGCAAGCGTAGACGTCCTGATGATCACCGAAGATACTCAGAGTGTGGCTTGCGAGTGTACGTGCAGCAACGTGTACGACGCCCGGCAGAAGTTCACCGCTCAGCTTGTAGAGATTCGGGATCATGAGAAGCAGACCCTGTGAAGCTGTGAATGTTGTAGCCAGTGAGCCGCCCTGGAGCGCACCGTGAACGGCACCTGCTGCGCCGCCTTCTGACTGCATTTCAACAACCTTTACACGGTCACCGAAAATGTTTTTCCTTCCCTGTGTAGACCATTCATCAACGTTTTCGGCCATAGGTGAGGAAGGAGTGATGGGATAGATTCCGGCAACTTCAGTAAACGCATAAGCAGAATGTGCTGTTGCAGCGTTTCCATCCATTGCCTGAAAAACCTTTTTGTTTTCTGTGCTCATATGTCCTCCTGTTTAGACAACATAATTATATAGCAGATGCCTTTGTTTTGACAGAGATTATCGGCTCGTTTTCTAAGCGTTTTCATTTTTTTACTTTCGATATCCAATGACCATCTTTTTCCGATGCACAAAAAAAACTGTCCCAGTAAAGGAACAGTCTCAGAACATTATTGTTTGACGCCCATTGAACGCATTACCTGACGGATCTGCGCTTCGCTCGGTTTTCTTCCCATCTGCATGAACATAGCGCGGATCATCTTTTCATTAACAGGAGGATTTTCAGCCAGCTGTTTTTCAAAGTTCTTCTTTGTGAAATAGAAACTGATTGCAGCTCCGATAACTCCGCCGACAAGCAACCACAGTAAGGAAGACCAGAATTCAGTCATGTTATTTACCACCTTTTCAAGTACACAAGTATTTTATCCTGTTTTTATATAGGTTGTAAAGTCAATCCTTTATGCACAAACGTTCAATTTCGTATATAATGTCTGCATGCCTAAACAGCTCACAAAACTGATACGTCTTTTTCTTGTGTGTTTTTTTGTCATCTCCTGCCTGCCGCCATGGCATGCATCGGCGCTGGAAAACGATCCTGCGGTAAACGAACCGCCCCAGCTGTACAGCCGTTATGCATATCTGATGGACATCGACACAGGACAGGTCCTTTACTCCAAAGCAGGTGACGAAAGAATGTATCCCGCCAGCATGACCAAGATCATGACGATCGTACTGGCGATCGACTACCTCCATGATCTGCAGCAGAAAGTACCGATCACGGGAACGATGCTCGCCGGTCTGGCCCAGGAAGGTGCGTCATGTGCCGGCTTCCGTGTAGGTGACTCCCCTACGGTCGAGGAACTCCTGTACGGTGCAGCCCTCCCTTCCGGAGCGGATGCGTCGAACGCCCTGGCTGTAGCGGTCAGCGGGACCATAGATGACTTTGTCCAGCTGATGAACCGCAAAGCCGAAGAACTCGGGATGACCGGAACACACTTCATGAATGCGCACGGTCTGCACAATGAGGATCATTATTCTACGGCGCGCGATATCGCCATCCTGATGAAATACTGTATGGAACATGAGCTCTTCCGGGAGATCATATCCGTCAGGAGATACAAAACAGGAAGATTATACAGTCATTACAACGGCATCAGCATGCGTTCCGGTACATGGTATTACATCAATACCGGAGCCAACGGCGGATATAACATCCCCGGATTCGAAGGCGGCAAGACAGGCTATACGATTCCTGCGGGAAGATGCCTGGTGTCGGCCGCTACCGTTAACGGAATGCATATGGTCGCGGTCGCCGGGTACAGCCTGGGAGCTACGACACATGTGATCGATACACGAACGCTGTTCGCCTGGGCCGGCAAGCACTACTCACAATACGCGCTTGCTTACAGCGGTACAAGGCTGGCATCCATCAAGATCCTCGATGCTGCGCCGGAAGAAAACGAGATCAAGGTCACTCTGCCGGATGATGTCGTATACGACCTTCCGACAGGCACACAGATATCTACCGAATCGGACTTCGTAAAAGAAGTACAGGCTCCCCTTAAAGAAGGGACTGAGCTGGGATCCTACCGCATCCTCGTCGACGGGGACACGATCTACGAAATGATCTTTACGGC
The DNA here is from genome assembly GCA_017421125.1 of Solobacterium sp. GTDB lineage: Bacteria > Bacillota_I > Bacilli_A > Erysipelotrichales > Erysipelotrichaceae > Bulleidia. The sequence goes on along the minus strand of JAFOMZ010000096.1, from coordinate 19,153 downwards.
TCAGAAAACATATAATGTTGATGACAGTTCGTATTATCAGAGCAAGCTGAGCGAACTGCTGGGACCGTACGCATTCGTTCCCGGGGCAGCGCTGATCGCCTTCGTGCTTCTGCTGATATTCAGCCGGATGATCAGACATGCAAAAGGAAGATCAAAGATACGCACTGTTCTGAAAGAACGGGAAAAGATGGAACGGAAAGACGGACGGGGCATTGATGAAGCCTTCTCCGAATTGAATGAAATCACCTATTCAGAAGAAAAAGAAGAGATGTAACTGTCACTGTGATGTGAACAGTTCATCTCTTTTTTTCAGAAGTCACGCCTGATCAGAGATCCGGCATTCAGGTGCTTCAGGTCTTTGGAACCGGTAATGCTCATGCAGAAACGCAGTTCCGCCGAGATGTGATCCAGCACTTCAGCCACCTTTTCAGGTCCTTCTGCAAACGGCTTCATGAGCGGTCTGGCGACCAATACGCCGTCGCATCCCAGCGCAAGCGCTTTGAATGCATCTGCCCCGGAACGGATGCCGCAGTCACCGAATATCGTCAGGCTGCTGCCGACTGCTTTTCTGATCTCCCGGACCATAAAGTACGGCGGTACCGCGCTGTCGATCATGCCCATATGATGTGAAAGCACGATCCCCTTCACGCCTGCCTCTGCGCATGCTTCGGCGTCTTCTGTGCTCAGTACGCCTTTGATGATGACCGGCAGGTCGGAGCAGTTCACCATCGTCTTCAGGTCATGGACCGTTTTGATGCCCATCTGTCCGAACATCGGATGGTTCCGGACATCTCCTGTATCCGGATCGAAGATAAAATCAACATCCATAACAAAGCCTTTTGCGCCGTTCTCTGCATATGTCCTGATCATTTCCAGGATACGGTCCATGTCAGCGACCGGTTTGGAAGACAGTACTGCCCTGGTGCCCTGTTTCAGGATCTGCAGTCCTTCTTCAACAGGAAGCACCCCGTTCCAATCCAGTGTCCCGGTCATATCCGCCGCCGCAGCCAGCAGGACATTGCCGCCCGGATTGACCCTGGTCATTCCGCTCAATGTTGAGATCATGACCGGACTGCGGTATGTTTCGCCGAAATACTCGGCAGTAATATCAGCTGCCGTACTTCCGATATAGCTGGGTCTGATCATCCAGGAATCGAGATACTCACGTGTAAGCTGATCGGTGATCGCATGTGTATTCATATTATTTATCTCCTCGTCTTCATGTTTATTATATCTTTGCAGGTGCTTTTTATTGTGAGCGGATGGATGATCTTCATCCTGACTTTTTTATGAATCAGAAATCTTTCGGTAAACAAAAAACAGGCAGTGCCTGCTTTTGGGTATTTATTGATTCAGTTGCAATGATTTACTCGTTGTCCAGTGTTCCCAGAGCCCAGAAGATTGTGCCCCAGATGGAATCTTCACCGGTCTTTTCGTCGTAATACGGTTTGCCGAATAATGCGGCTGCTTCAATAAATGTGTTCATTTTATATATCTCCTTGCAGGAATCTTTGTCCTGCTTTCTATGTTTTTCTCTTAACTGCGTGTCTTTTTTATCTCACGCATTGTCATTATAGGACGTTCCAGGATACTTTCAAGGTTGTTCAGAAAGTTATTTTTTTCACTTTCGAAGGAAAACGTTTACATTTTGTAAAATTCTGAAACCCCTTTCTTTTCTGCGTATTTTCAAGCATAAAAAAGGACTGTTTTTGACAGTCCTTCCACCTTGTTTAAAGAGCTTCTTTGATCTTTTCGATCATTTCATCATACTGTTCCTGTGTGAGGAATGTCTGACCGGGATTCATTGCGAATACGCCGCCCCATTCAAAACCGTCCTTATACTTCGGAACCAGATGGACATGCAGATGGCATCCTGTGTCGCCGTATGCGCCATAGTTGATCTTGTCCGGTGAGAATACCTTGTGAATGGCTTTGGCAGCTCTGTTGACATCCGCGATGAAACGGCTCCGCTGATCATCTGTCAGGTCAACGATCTCGCTGACATGATCCTGATAGGCAACGATGCATCTGCCGGGATGACTCTGTTCCTTGAACAGGATCAGCTGGCTGACATCCAGTTCACAGATCTTGATTCCAAATGCTGCAAGCAGTTCGCCGCCCTGGCAGTAGCCGCAGTTTTCTCCGATAATCGTAGGTTTCATAGCAATCTCTCCTTCTGTAATGATTCTAGATTCTTCTCAGAAAATCTTCAATAAAGTATGATTCAAATTCATGCGCAGCGTCATTGGGATGCGTATTGGATGGATAATTCACTGCCTGCTTCAGCATGACCATGTGCTTGACTTCGGGTGAAATATCCGGGTTCTGTGAGCGGATCATGACCGGTGTATGCCTGTCCCCGTTCATATCGATATACGGGATGCCGTACTTTCGGGCGATCTCAATCTGTGCCGTCCGGTAGGCTTCCCTGTCGCAGCCGTTGGATACAAGTATTCCGATATGGGCAAACGGACGGTTGACGATCAGCCATGACAGCACAACATTCCACGCCCCGTAATACGTGTGCACGGTGTCATCGGTGATCGTTCCGAGCGGGATGATGCCCCGGGGATCTTCCCCGTCCCCGCCTTTGCCGTGCTCGTGATGTGAATCATTGATGCCCAGATAAAGCGTAATATAATCACTGTCTTCCGGGATATTCCGGTAATACCATTCAGCCTCCGGGTCTGTCAGGCTGTTGTGAAACGTACCGTCTTCAGGAAATGCGATCGTTCTGCCGCCCATAAAGAACGAGACGATCTCCATGTCATTCCTGTTTCCGATCAGGTACGGATATGCGTAGTTCATTCCCTTGTAGCGGCCTTCCGCGACCACACTTCCGCTGACGCCGGCAGTAAAACTGTCTCCGCATACTGCCCATTTTTTACCGTACAGCACATTGCCGCTGTATAATTCCTGTTTTTCCATTCCGGTTCCCCTCTTTACCTTTCAAACAGCATGCACCCGGCCTGAACAGGCAGATCGCATATGATCTGATCACTGCAGTCGGAATGATGCTTCATCAGAGCGTTGATGATCATGATGTCGCCTGCCGCACCTGATATCATGACGACTCCCAGCAGCATCCACATGAACGAGTGCATCAGGATGCCTGCGGCTGTCGGGATCACGCCGATGATGATCAGCGGCATGATCGTGCCGAGAATATATTCCTTTTTGCCTAAAGGTGCCCTGCAGGTGCAGTATGGCGTCAGTGTTTCCTTCATGAAGCCGAATTCGATGTCATTGAAGTGATTCGGCGAAAAGATGCTCCAGGTGATCCCATGGACCAGTTCATGGGCAATGGTCAGTAAGATCACGCCTGCGAAAAACAGGAGGCTTTCCTTGAGAGAGCGGAAACCGATCGGAGCGCCATCACCCAGAAGGACGAACAGTGCCATTCCCGCTGCCAGCAGAGGCAGCACCATGATGATCGCCAGTTTATTGGCTTTATCGATCCCGATCACCAGGGATACCTGTCTGTATCCCTGTTTTCTGAGTTCGGAACTCATTGCCTGAAAAGACTGCAGTCGTTCCTGTTCCTGAGGAGACAGTTTTCTTTCTGTCTGATCATCATTTTTTGTTTTTTTACTCATAAGCAGATCCTCTCAGCATCATGCAGAGTCTTTCTCCCGGATGCTGTATCGGTTTTAGTATACAATTGTTTCCTGATGAAAAAAATGGTCTTTCCCGTCAGAATATATGCCGTTTCAGACCATTATTGTACAATTGGCTTACAGGCAATGCAGGAGGATACCGCTTATGCGTACCGAATATTTTCCCGACGGAACTGTCATTGACAACTGGTTTTATGACACATCAGTCCCTTCTCTGTCAGATATGGGCAGACAGTATTCTTTCAGCAGCTACGGCATTAAAAATGACGGCACGCTTCAGACTTCGGAGATCCAGGCTCTGATCGATCAATGCGCGCTTCAGGGAGGCGGCGTGATCGTTGCTGAGGGAGGCACTTATCATACCGGTGCCCTGTTCTTTCCGGGATCGGTGAACCTGTATATCTGCAAAGATGCAGTCCTCAAAGGAAGCGATGATATCAGTGACTATCCGTTATGCACGACGAGAATCGAAGGACAGACATGCACGTACTTCCCTGCCCTGATCAATGTTGATTCAGCTGACGGTTTTATCCTTGCCGGAGAAGGTACCATAGACGGCAGCGGAGAGCGCTTCTGGCGGGAGTTCTGGCTTCGGAGACAATGGAATCCGGAATGTACGAATAAGGACGGCCAGCGGCCCCGGCTGCTGTATATCAGCCGCAGCAATGACGTTCTGATCGCCGGCATTACATTTCAGAACGCGGCTTTCTGGACAACACACATTTACCGCTGCAGACACGTGAAATATATCGGCTGCAGGATGCTGTCGCCGCATGAAGGCGTAAAAGGTCCCAGCACCGACGCCATCGATATCGACGCATGTACGGATGTACTTGTCAAAAACTGTTATATGGCTGTCAATGACGATGCTGTTGCTCTTAAGGGAGGCAAAGGTCCGTGGGCGGATACCGATCCGGACAACGGGCCGAATGAACGGATCATGATCGAGGATTGTGAATACGGCTTTGTGCACGGCTGTCTGACATTCGGTTCGGAATCCGTTCACAGCCGCAATATTATCCTGCGCAGGATCACGGTATCGACCGGCTATAACCTGCTTTGGATGAAATTCCGGCCTGATACGCCGCAGTGCTATGAATATGTACTGATGGAGGATATCAGGGGAAAAACAGCGAATTTCCTGAATATCAATCCGTGGAAACAGTTCTTTGATCTGCAGGGAAGGACCGATCTGCCTGTATCACAGGGCAGACACATCGTGATCAGGAACTGCCGGTTCGAGTGTGATGCGTTCTTCAATGTGAAGCAGGATGATGCGCATTATCAGCTCTCTGATCTGGTGATGGAAGATCTGTCTGTCAGAGCTTCCGATATATCTTTTGATCCTTCCTTTATCTCTCATTTCAGGTCAGACCGTATCCTGCTTGAGCAGAAAGAAGGCACGGAATTCCCCGATGCAGTGACTACACTGTAAAACGTGCTGCATAACAACTATAAAAGCCGCATGATGTGATGATCATGCGGCTCGTTTTGTTTGATAACAGAGAGGCTTGATATGTTCCCTCTTATGTAGAGGTGGGTGCCCTTGGTCAATCGTCAGGATTCCCAGCCGTACCGGGCATTCAACACGGATGTCTCCAGTCAGAGCTCCCTTATATCACTATGTAGGAAAAATAATGGACCTCTCTGTGACTAAAACATATCATACAGAATACACACTGTACAGTCTTGACAATTATGCTTTTTTCACTTCGTCTTTGATTTCAATTCCGAGGATATCAAGCTGTGCTTTGTCAACGACATTCGGTGATTCACTCATCAGATCCATGGAACTGTTGGTCGTCGGGAAGGCAACAACGTCTCTGATGTTTTCCGTTCCCGCAAGTACCATCGTCAGTCTTTCAAGGCCGATACCGACACCGCCGTGCGGAGGAGTTCCGTATCTGAAGGCATCCAGGAAGAAGCCGAAACGGGCTTTTGCCTGCTCCATCGTCAGTCCGATAGATTCAAATACTTTTGCCTGAAGTTCCTGGTCGTGGATACGGATAGAACCGCTCAGCAGTTCGTATCCGTTAAGGACAAGGTCATATGCACGGGAGCTGACATGCGCAGGATCACTGAACAGCTTATCGACATCTTCTGTTTTCGGTGCTGTGAACGGGTGGTGCTGTGCGACCCAGCGGTTTTCATCTTCACTCCATTCAAACATCGGGAAGTCAGTTACCCAGAGGAATTTGTATACATTCTCGGGGATCAGGTTCAGCTCACGGCCGAGTCTGACGCGCAGAGCGCCGAGAGCTGCTTCGGCGATCTTTGCCTTGTCGGCAACGATCAGCACAAGGTCATCATCCTGCATGCAGAGACGTTCTTTCAGAGCTTCCTTCTCGCCTTCACTGAGCGCCTTTGCGATGGAGCCGGAGATCTCCCCTTTTTCCATCTTCAGGTAAGCCAGAGCCTTTGCCTTGAAACCGTGCTTAATGAAATCCTGCAGCTGATCCAGCTTTTTCCTGGAATACAGTGCAGCCGCATGTTCGAATTTCAGCGCGTCGATCTCTCCGCCATTTTCCCTGACAGCTTTGAACACCTGGAATTCCGTATTTTCAAACAGGTCGGTAATATCGCTGATCTCATTGCCGAAGCGCAGGTCAGGCTTGTCTGTTCCGTATTTCTTCATGCACTCTGCCCAGGGAATACGTACGAACTGATCTTCCAGCTCGATCCCTTTGACTCCTCTGAAGATATCCTGCATCAGCTTCTCGACGATATGCCATACGTCTTCTTCATCAACGAAGCTCATTTCGATATCGATCTGTGTGAATTCCGGCTGTCTGTCGGCACGCAGGTCTTCATCGCGGAAGCATCTTGCGATCTGGAAATAACGCTCCAGTCCGCCGATCATCAGAAGCTGCTTGTAGATCTGCGGTGACTGCGGCAGAGCCCAGAATTTTCCGTTGTAGATACGGGAAGGAACCAGATAGTCTCTCGCGCCTTCCGGTGTGCTTCTTGCAAGGATCGGTGTTTCGACTTCGACAAAACCTTCCGCGTCCAGTGTGTTTCTTGCGATCATGCAGATCTTGTGACGCAGGATCATGTTGTTCTGCAGTACCGGTCTTCTCAGGTCCAGGTATCTGTATTTCAGTCTGGTGTCTTCCAGTGTATCCGTATCGTCTGCGATCGTGATCGGCGGAGTTTCCGCAGAGTTGATGATCTTTACGCTTTCCGCATGAACTTCGATCTCACCTGTTGCCAGTTTCGGGTTGTGCTGTCCGCGTTCCTGTACGGTGCCTGTTACCTGCAGGATATACTCACTTCTGACTTCCTTGACCTGCGGGCTCAGATTCTCATCAAAGACGATCTGTACGATCCCGCTCCTGTCGCGCAGGTCGACGAATACCAGCGCTCCCAGGTTTCTTCTTCTGCTGACCCATCCGATCAGTGTTACCTGTTTCCCTGCATCGCTCAGACGCAGGGTACCGTTTCTGCATGTTCTTTCCATCAGTTTTTCTCCCATTCTCTGATTGTTTCCGTCAGTTCTTCCAGTCTGACTGTTTTCTGTGTTTTATCTGCGGCACATTTGACATTGACCGCGCCGTTCTTCAGTTCCTCTTCACCGATAATGACCGTATATTTTGCATTTGCCCTGTCGGAACTCTTGAACTGTGCCTTGAGGGACCTTGGTGTAAGGTTTGCTTCAGTAACGAAACCGTCATGTCTCAGCTGCTGAACGACCTGCAGCGGTGTGCTGCCTGTATTTCCGAGTGAGATCACATAAATATCAGCGTTATTGGTCTCTTTCGGGGTAAATCCGTCCTTTTTAGCAAGATCGAGCAGACGTTCCAGTCCGATCGCAAAGCCCATGCCGGACATCTCGGGGCCTCCGAAATACTCGACAAGGTGATCGTATCTGCCGCCGGCAAAGATCGTTGCCTGGGCGCCGGAGTCGGGTCTTGTGGACTGTACTTCAAATACCGTGTGCGTATAGTAGTCCAGACCTCTGACCAGTCTGTCATCGACTTCATATTCGATGCCCATTCCGTCAAGTGCTTCCAGTACCTGTCTGAAATATTCCCTGGATTCTTCATTCAGGTAATCGCTCAGACGCGGTGCTTCCTTCAGGGCAGGTTTGTCATGGTCGACTTTGCAGTCCAGGATACGCAGAGGATTCTGGTGATAGCGTCTGTTGCAGTCAGGACAGAGTTCCTCCAGATGAGGCGCAAAGTGCGCGAGGAGCGCTTCTCTGTACGCTGCACGGCTTGCGTCATCACCGAGCGTATTGATCTGTACCTTGACGCTGGAAATGCCCATACGCTTTACGATATCGATTCCCAGGGCGATCGTCTCCGCATCGACCAGCGGACTCTTGACGCCGATCGTTTCTACTCCGAACTGTGTGAACTGTCTCTGTCTGCCCTTCTGGGGACGTTCGTGACGGAACATCGGTCCGATGTAGTAGAACTTGGCGGGAAGCTCCATGGATCCGTACAGCTTATGCTGGTCAAAGGCACGGATCACTCCGGCTGTTCCTTCCGGACGGAGCGTATAGGAATCCGATCCCGGAGTAAATGTGTACATCTCTTTATTGACCATATCCGAAGAATCGTTCTCTCTGGCAAAGACGGCTGTATCTTCGAAGTAAGGGGTGCGGATCTCCCGGTAACGGTATTTTTCGGTCACATCACGGATGATGTCTTCCATCTCGTGCCATGCACCGATCTCATCGGGCAGAATATCATATGTTCCGCGGGCTGTCTGATAACTCATTTCATTCCTCCTTTTCTGGTAAAAAAAGCGCCCTCATATCCAAGGACGCTGTTGGCGCGGTACCACCTTAGTTCATGACTGAGTCATGCGCTTAAACCTTTAACGCAGGTCTGCGGACGTCCCTACTGATCGTTCAGGACATCTTCTCGAAAGTGTCTTTCTCAGGGTTCAGACCGGTGCTTTCACCATGCCACCGTCGCTTTTCCGTCATCCGTCGGAGATCTCTTTGTCATCAAATTTACAACAGGAATTATACCCTTGTGAGCCGATTTGCTCAAGTGTTAATGCGAATTCCTTTCCACAGTAATCACGGATTCGACCTTTCTGAGATTCGCGATCAGGTTCTGGAGCTGTTCCAGGTTATGAACGGAAACATTCATCTTGATCGTTGTCGTCAGGTTTTCACGGTTGACTGCCGCATTAACGGTATTCATGGGTGTTTTGAACTGTGATGTACAGGTCACGATATCGGTCAGCAGGAAGTTTCTGTCATGGGCGATGATCGTCAGATTGCTTTCGTACTGGCGTTCCCTGTCTTCAGAATCCCATTGGACATCGATCATTCTCTGCTTCATGCCGGCGATATTCTGGCAGTCTGCCCGATGGACTTTGACGCCTTCGCTCTTGGTAATATAACCGCGGATCTCATCCCCGTAAACCGGACAGCAGCACTGTGCCAGGGTGAGCTTCATCGACTCGATACCGGGCACGATGATGCCGTTGGCAGATGTCTGTTTTTTCTTCGGTGCCTCGCGTGCGAGGATCCTTGACAGCATTTCCTCAGGCGCGCTGCGTTTTTCGTTGGTCAGTTTTTCAACGACCTTGACCGGGTTGACCGACTTGACGGCGATCGCATAGAAGAGATCATTGATATCCTTGAGCTTGAATTCCGGAAGCGCTGCTTCAAGACGTCTTTTTTCCACGTACTCATCAGGATCAAAGTTACGCTTCTTCAGTTCTTCGATCAGCATTTTTTCGCCGGTCGGTATCTTTTCTGCTTTCTTCTCGTTTTCTTTATGCTGGAGGTAGGCACGGATCTTGTTCCTGGCCTGATTGGTCTTGACGATCTTCAGCCAGTCTTCGGACGGTCCTGTCCCCTTCATCGTCCTAATCTGGACGATGTCACCGGTATGGAGTTCGGTATTCAGCGGGACCATTGCGTCATTGACGATCGCACCGACTGCCGTATGTCCGACTTCCGTATGTACGCGGTAGGCAAAGTCGATCGGCGTTGCGCCGGTCGGCAGGTCGATAACCCTGCCCATCGGCGTCATGACGTAGACGCTTGTTTCGAATACATCACGCCGCAGGGAATCCATGTATTCACTGGCGGATTCGTTATCTTCCGCAAAGTCAGAGAAATCACGGAACCAGGAGAGCTTTTCTTCGATCTCTTTCTGTTCTGCCCTGGCATCGTAACGGTTGCCTTCTTTGTATCTCCAGTGCGCTGCGACACCTCGTTCTGCGACAGCGTCCATATCTTCTGTACGGATCTGTACTTCGAAGATCTTTCCGTTGACGCCGATGATCGTGGTGTGGATCGACTGGTACATATTCTGTTTCGGTACTGCAATATAATCCTTCAGTCTGCCCTGGATCGGCGGATATGTCGCATGGATATATCCGAGGATCTCATAGCAGTTGAGTTCTGTTTTGGTTACGATCCTGATTGCGAGCAGGTCCAGGATCTCATCAAACCGCTTCTGTTTGGATACCATCTTGTGATAGATGGAATACAGATGCTTTGATCTTCCGAATATGCGGAACTCGAGATGATGCTCTGTCAGAAGCTTTGTGATATCAGAGATCATCTTCTGTACGCTTTCATCACGTTCCGCTTTTTTGGCTTCGACAAGATGTGCGATGCGGTGATATTCTTCAGGATTCAGGTACAGGAAGCAGAGATCTTCAAGCTCGTTTTTGATGGCACTGATACCAAGACGGTGCGCGATTGGAGCGTATACATCCAGTGTTTCCTGTGAGATACGCTTCTGTGAGGCTTCCGGCTGGAATTCCAGTGTCCTCATATTATGAAGACGGTCTGCCAGCTTGATCAGAATGACGCGGACATCTTTTGCCATCGCAATGAAGATCTTGCGGTGGTTGGCTGCCTGGTATTCGGGATCGTTTTTGTCACGGAACTTCAGGGCACCGATCTTTGTGACCGCTTCTACCAGTTCGGCGATCTCTTCATCGAATTCCTCTGTCAGTTCTTCTTTTGTAATGCCTGTATCTTCGATCGTGTCATGGAGAAAACCGGCCGCGACTGTTTTCGGCCCGCATCGCAGTTCAGCCAGGATATATGCCACATTGTCCAGATGGATCGTATACGGATCCCCGCTCTTGCGGAACTGACCTGCGTGATGCTCATAGGCATAGTCAGCCGCTTTTGTGATCAGCGTGATACTTTCAGGATTTGTGATATATTTACTGACTTCATTCATGACATCGTCACGTGTCATAGATTTCTTTGCAGCCACTGAGCATCCCCTCCTTTCTGAATACGGTTCATAAAAGAACCGGAGATCGCTCCCCGGTTCAGGACATCTGTTACTTGTCTGACATCACCGTTGCAGCGAATACATCATAGTCTTTCAGGTTTTCCCTCCCGGGCAGACCTTCCAGTTCGATAATGAATGCAAAACCGGCAACAACACCGCCAAGTTCTTCGATCATCTTGGCAGTAGCCATCGCTGTACCGCCTGTAGCGAGCAGGTCGTCAATGATCACAACACGCTGCCCGGGCTTGACGGAATCCTTGTGCATGAACAGTTCATTAGATCCGTATTCCAGATCATATTTGCAGGAAACTGTCTCCCTCGGAAGCTTACCGGGTTTTCTGACCATGGCAAAACCAAGTCCCAGTTCATAAGCAGTCGGACATCCGAATACAAAGCCGCGGCTTTCCGGACCGCAGATCAGGTCAGCTTTTCTTTCCTTTGCATATTCTGCGAGCAAACGGATCGCCTCGTGATATGCTTCAGGACTCTCTACAATCGGTGTAACATCGCGGAACATGATTCCTTCAGTCGGGAAATCTTTGATGGAAGCAATATACTGTGTAAGATCGAGAGACATATGTTCCTCCTTTTAGAACGAATGAATAAAAGTATTATACACTTTTTTATATTTTTGTTTACAGCAGATCGGTAATTTCAACCTGCGGAATGACATTTGTTTTCCATCTGTTGACGGAAAGCCGGCCGAAGATGCAGCGCGGCTGGCTCACTGCGGGAGATACCGAGGCAAACAGCAGGCCGTCAAATCCGCCGCTCTGGTTCAGGAAATGATAGCGTGTGATCTTCGGTGATTCGTAAATATCACGTACGACAAGATCTTCGATTGCAAACAGCGCGTCTCCAAGTTCTTTGGGCAGCGGTTCGAGCGCTTCTACATCGAGCACATTTTCCAGTGTCATATCATCTGAGCCGATCCGGATGGCTGTTTCTTCCTGTTCGCGGAATTCAAAGCCGGCAGCGGCCATCTTGTCCTGGACGTGCCTGCGGAATGAATCGAATGATCCTTCGCTGACGGACAGTCCGACAGCCTGTTCATGGCCGCCGAAGCTTTCCAGTTCTTCAAAGTCCGAGAAGAATTCAAACATATCAAATCCGGGCACGGAACGTCCGCTTCCCTTGATCATGTCGTTGCTTTTTGCCATGACGAGTACCGGTCTGTGTTCCTTGTTGGCGATCTTTCCTGCCGCCAGGCCGCAGATTCCCTCATGGAAATCATCACGGTACAAGATGGGCATCAGGGAATCATCCAGCATATCCTCGCACTGCCGTGTCATGACTGCGGACAGGTTCTTTCTGACCTGGTTCACGTTATCCAGCTGACGGGCATAATTGTCGATCTGCTGCTGGTCTGTGCTTAACAGGAACGGAACCAGTGTATTGACGTTTGACATATCATTCATCCGTCCGACACTGTTGAGTTTCGGAACGATCTGGAACGCAACGCTTGTACGCGTTACATAGGAACCGTTGTACAGCATTGCGGTGACGGAAGGCAGGACGCCCTGGTTCAGCAGGTCCAGTCCTTTGCGGACGATACGGCGTGTCTGACGCCACAGCGGCATGACATCACCCAGCAGCGCGATCGCGCACAATGCTGTATGTCTGTCCACTTCACCGAGCAGTGTCCTTGAGATCTGCAGTGCTACCCCTGCTCCGGACAGATAGGCGAATTCTTCTTCCATGTAATCCGGGTGGACGACCAGGTCTGCTTTGACTTCCTGTTCGATCCTGTGGTGGTCTGTGACGATCACGGGAACACCGAGCTCATGACATTTCTCGATCGCATCAAAGGCACTGACGCCGTTGTCGACCGTGATGATCAGGCCGTATCCCTTGCGTACAGCCAGCTCGACTGTTTCCGGTTTGAGACCGTAGCCTTCCTTGAAGCGGTCCGGGATATAATACCCGTTTTCGATCCCGAGTCTGTCCAGGATGTCTTTCATGATCGCGGTGGACGTGATGCCGTCCGCGTCATAGTCTCCGCCGACAAACACCTTTGTGTGATTCTTCCTGCATTCCATCAGGATCTCACAGCATTTTCTGACGCATTCACTCTGTGAAGTCAGGATCTCCATATCGTGGGAAAGCAGATCGCTGATCTGTTCATCATTCAGACCTGCTGCACAGATCAGTTTTGCGGCAGGAGATGAAATGCCGTACTTTTCTTCAAATTCCCTGCTGTCAATATTCAGTATTTTTTTTGTCATAGTTCAAACGCCAGCTTTCTGAAAACATCTCCACGTTCTTCGAAGTTATTGAAATGATCGTAACTGCTTGCGGCCGGTGAGAGCAGGCAGATATGCCCTTCCGAAGTGACCTCGGCAGCTTTTCTGACAGCTTCCTGCAGATCTGCGACACAGTACATACGTTCATGTACGGCATGTTCTGCCAGCATTTCGTCATATACACGTCTGCCGGAAGCGTACATGAATATCACGTGCAGATCTTTGCGCTTTGCAAGATATTCCCTAAGATCTGTGTAATCGATCCCGCGGTCCATACCGCCGATGAGAACGCTGTCTGTCAGCGGCAGTGATTCCAGTGCCTTGATGCATGCCTGGCCGATCGTTGAGATCGAGTCATCCACGAACCGGATCCCTTTGTGTACTCCAAGGTCCTGCAGCCTGTGTGCCAGCGGTTCAAAATCCCTGAGGGCATCGAGGAAGTCTGCGTTCTCTACACCGTACAGATTATGCGCTGTTTCATAGGCAACTGCCATATTGGAATAATTGTGGGCGCCGATCAGCTTTGTTTCCTTTACCTCGATCATTGCTGATCCGGCATGCAGGATATTTCCTTCCGCATAGATATCCTTTCCGATGATCAGTGCATTGGGACACTCTTTCTTCTGCTGCTCGAGCATGTCGCCGAGGATCACGATGTCTCCGGGCTTCTGGTAACGGTAAATATGGTTTTTCGCTTCTCCGTATGCTTCAAAGCTTCCGTAGTGATCAAGATGTTCCTGATAGAGGTTCAGATAGACCGCTACATGCGGGGAGTATTCCGTATATTCAAGCTGGTGACAGGATATCTCAAATACAGCCAGATCTTCGTCTTCAAAATCATAAAGCGCGTTGAAGCAAGGGATGCCGATATTGCCTACCAGGTGGACGCGGTATTTTTTCGCCAGGGCAGCTGCTGTCAGTGAGGTCGTCGTTGACTTGCCCTTGGTGCCGGTAATACCGATCGTGCGGTCACCCAGATGCTTGAGGAACAGTTCGGTCTGTGAACAGATGTTGTCTGTTCCCATGCCAGGTCTCAGGACGATGCCCGGTGACTTCATGATCAGGTCATAGCTGCTGAAATCAATCTCACTCTCAGGAATGCACCTTGTTCCGACGGTCGACCTTTTTGCGTCGTCAAGGCCTTTTCCTCCGTCCGTGATATCGAGCGGCAGATCAGGGCACAGGTGACGGATCCACTCGTAGGTAGACCTTCCTTCCCGACCATAGCCCCAGATCAGGATCCTGCGTCCTGCGAACTCATCAGTCCATGCTTTCATATCCATAATGAATTTCCTCCAGTTTTTCCCTGACCAGCTTCCGGTATTCTTCAGGCACGAGATTGTCATCATTCCATGCTTTCAGGATGCCGGTACGGTCCCGGTAGTATTCATAATTCGGTGTTGAAATATATTGGCGGTACAGCAGCGGGAGTTCCTTTCCTGCCTTCTGATGTGCCTTCACGGACATGCATACGGCGGTATTGATCTCTTCCCTGGAACTGCCGGGCAAGCCTTGCGGCTGTCCTTCGCACATCCCGGTCTGCTGTTCAAAAAGGCTCATCATGTCCGGGTCATTCAGCATGTCCCTGCCGAAGATCGCGTTGAGCTGTTCGTCATCAAGGAATGCCGACAGCATGACCCCGACATACAGGCATCTGCCGCAGTGCGCACACCATGTCTCTGTCTTGGCGCCGACATTGCAGGAGCGGAAGACTCTGTGATACTGCCGGTAATTGGAGAAGATCCCGGTGATCTGCAGTTCGCTCAAAGGTCTCAGCAGAGAGAAGCAGGAGATCATGCGGCTCAGATATGTTTCCGTATATGAATGGAAATCCTTTTCGAATCCGATGGTTTTGGAATACATCTGGCTCAGTGCATCATCACCGTCATCTTCATCACTGCCTGCTTCAATGGACAGGCAGATATATTTCTTGCCCCAGACGACCGCTGTCAGATAGGCAGCGAAGGCTGTCAGGGCATTGAAAGGTGTCGTCCCGTTCAGATAGCCCTGCTTGTTGAAATCAAGCATTCTGGCGTCAAGCGTGCGTTCTGCGACGATCAGTCTGTCACCCCTGTAGCCTGCCGCTTCTGCGCTGTGTATCGCCGACATGACGTAATTGATGACGAATGCGTGATTCTCCTGTTTCATGGAAGACAGGACTTCCATGGACACAAATGAATCTCTGCCGCCTCCGACCGGGATCAGGTTTCCATGATATGTCCGAATGTCAGGTCTTCCGCCGATACTGCTTCCGGCGGATCTCAGATCCATAAAGCTTTCCGCATCGGTAAGGATCCCATTGGTCCGGAAGAAATCACGGAGTCCGTTGAAATACAGTTTTTTCCACCATCTGATCTGCTCTTCTTCCAGATATCCTGCTTCTATCACAACAGTCGGTGCGCATGTCAGTTTCCAGTAACTGACCAGTTCTGCAAGTCCAAGCGAAAAAGCCGCTTCCCTGAACAGTTCCAGTTCGGCAATGCCGTCACTGTCTGCCGGTTTCCGGAGCAGGAAAGAAGGATTGAAATAAGAAAGGCCTTCGATCTCAAAATCGAATCTGACCTGTATTTCATTCTCTTCTTCAATGATCTCATAATCATGATAATAGAAGACCGGATGCCGCTTTCTCAGCTCGTTATAGTTCATATGTCACACTCTTTTCATGTATGCTGTTTATTACCAAAAGTATACCGCATTTCAGCACTGTCTGTTCCACTCTTCCAGAAGATCGATCACTTCTTTCAGGTCATGCCTTTCATTCTGTATTTTTGCCCTCATCGCGTCATCAGGTATGATCGTGTCCTGTATGAAGCAGGAATGCATGCCTGCGGCATCGGCAGCGAAGATCCCCTGTCTGCTGTCCTCCAGTACCAGACAGTTTTCCGGACGGATCCCCAGCTTCCCGGCAGCTGTCAGGAAGATCTCCGGATCCGGCTTTGTCTTTTTGACCATGTCGCCGCAAATGATCTCATCATATTTCAGACCGCCTGTTACTGTGGAGATCAGTGTTTCCACATAAGATCTCGCGCTGGAGGAACAGACGGCAATTTTGTAGCCGTGCGCATTCAGCCAGGCAAACAGTTCTGTCAGTCCGGGCTTGTTCAGTCCGTCCGGTGCGTACTGTTTCCAGTATTCATTGTCAAAACGCCTGCGTGACCGAACACTGAACAGTTTGTCAAATCCGGGTATGGCATGGATATATGCGCGGTCTTCGTCACTGGCCCCGCCGGTGATCCGCACAAAGAAATCCGGGGGAAGCGTTACACCGCATAAAGCGGCCTCATCGGTCCACATCTTCTGTGAAATGCGTTCTGTATCGAACATCAGTCCGTCGCAGTCAAATAATACAGCTTTGATATCTTTCATGATCTGTTACCTCTAAACAATGAGCGGCCGTTTCCGGCCGCTCTGAATATTAAGCGTTGATTCCCTTGAACGTGTATTCGTCCAGCTGTTCTTTTTCAGCCTTCTTCTTCGGCTTAGCCTTTGCTTTCGGCGTGTAATGTGTACGGATGTACCACCATACTGTCGGAGCGACAAACAGTGAGGAGAATGTACCTGCGATCATACCGACCAGCATTGCGAAGTTGAATGTGAAGATCGATCTGCTTCCCAGAACGAGCAGGAAGATGACCGGCAGCAATGTTGAGATGGATGAGAAGATGGACATTCTGAACGTGCTGTTGAGCGCTTCATTGACAATGTCACTGTACTTCTTTTCGCTGAGGTGCTCAGAATCCTTCACTGTGGAACGGACTCTGTCGAATACGACGATCGAGTTGTTGATCGAGTAACCGATGATCGTCAGCAGGACTGAGATCAGTTCGGTGTTGACTTCGAAGCGCAGGATCGCGAATACACCCAGTACGATGAATACGTCGTGTACCAGGGCGATCAGGCAGCCGAGCGCATAGTCCCATTCATAACGGAATGCGATGTACGCAAGCATTGCCACCCAGGCAACCAGTGTCAGGATGATCGCGTTATGTACGAGTTCCTTACCGACAACAGGCGTTACAACGTTGTCGCCGGGCTCTTCGCCATAGAGCTGGATGAATGTATCCTTGATCTCGCTGAGCTGATCTGTTGTCAGCGATTCTTTTGTTGTTGCATAGACTGTCGTCGTGCCGGCAGACTGGTATGAGAATGAGTCATAGCCCATCGCTTCCATTTCGCTGCGTACTTCATCGACTGTGATCGCGTTTTCGCTTGTCACTGTCAGTTTGGTACCTGATGCGAAGTCGATGCCGAGGTTCATGAGACCTTTGCCGCTGGCTGCGTTGAAGATCGACAGCGCAATAGCTGCTACGAAGATGATCAGTGATGTGCGGATCAGATACTTGGACTTGCCGAGGAAGTCCTGTTTCTTGAAGCCGTAGTAGAACTGTTCTTCACCCTTGGAGAGATCCGGGATCTGTTCCGGCTTGACACCGAACCATGTCGGCTTGTTGTCTGCGACACCGGAATTGATGAACATGTTCAGCAGCCATCTGGACAGTGCTACGTTGACGAGCAGTGTCATGATAACAGTGATGACCAGCATCGTTGCGAAGCCTTTGACAACGCCGTTTCCGAACCAGTACATGATCAGGCCGGCGATCAGTGTTGTCAGCTGTGCGTCAAGGATGGATGTGAATGACAGCTTCTGGCCTTCCGCTGCTGCGGAACGGACGGATCTGCCTTTATAAAGTTCCTGACGGATACGTTCGTAGGTGATGATGTTTGCGTCAACAGTCATACCGACACCAAGCACGAGAGCGCCGATGCCGGGCAGTGTGAATACTGCGCCCATCAGTGCGTATACTCCGAAGATCGCCCAGATGTATGCAAACAGCATGATTCCGGCGATGATTCCGGGTACCCTGTACTGATAGATCATGAAGCAGATAACTGCCAGTACGCCAAGGAAACCGGCCAGTGCGGTCGTACGCAGTGCATCGTTGCCGTACTGCGCGGAGACGACGTTGGAGCTGATCTCAGTCATCTTTACGGGCAGTGAACCTGAATTGATCAGGTTCGCCAGTGTTCTGGCTTCTGTTTCCGTAAAGTTGCCTTCGATGATGCAGTCACCGTTGATCTCGCTTCTGACGCTTGCGGCTGAGATGTACTTGGGTTCTTCACCCTGTACGGATTTCTGGAGTTCTGCTTTGTATGTGTCGCCCTCTTCCCAGTCAAGCCAGATGATCATGATGTTCTCACCGTTTGTCATGGAAGATACACGTCTGGTGATCTCGCCGAACTTAGAAGCGTCAGCGATCTTCAGGGATACGATCGGTCTTCCATCCTGGTAAGCCAGTGAAGCGCCGCCCTCCTGAACGATCGATGAATCTGACAGAAGTTCGTCGTTGATATCGCGGAATGTCAGGTTTGCTGTGGTGCCGAGCATTTCACGTGCTGTTTCCTGATCGGCAACACCGGCCAGCTGTACTCTGACGCGGTCTGTTCCTTCGACCGTGATTTCCGGTTCATTGACGCCGAGAACGTCGACTCTCTTCTGGATGCTGTTGATGACAGCGGTCATATCCAGATCCTGATTCTCGTTCAACGGCGATACCTGATACAAGATTTCGAATCCGCCCTGCAGATCAAGGCCGAGATTCAGGTTGTTCCGGATCATAGAGAATGTGGATGCGATCAGGATCGCAATTACCGCAGCCACTGCGTATATGCCGGTCAGCCCTCCCTTTTTCTTATTTGTTTCCATTGATACTACTTTCCTCCAATTACGTCTGAGAATTCCTCCAGACTGCTGCCGCGAGCCGCCGCAGCTTCCTTTGCCAGGAAACGGACGATATCCTCCGCTTTGACAGACAGGACATCGTTCACGGCAACATGCAGAGACCTGGGTGTTTTGTCGGCCCAGAGATTTCTGCAGATATACTCTTCCAGATTGCGATACGTCAATGCAGGCAGACCGTCTCTCTGCAGTGACTGCAGTTTGATCACCATTGCCATCTGCACCTGAATGTGATTCACATTAAAACGCTCGCTTCCCATCTTTTTCTCCCGGTAACTTGTATATTATAGCAGAATCATCGCTTTTCCAATACAAATTCCTGAAGCACTTTTC